>CAINVI010000001.1 GCA_903854075.1 Candidatus Pollutiaquabacter sp.
GATGTAGTATAAGCCACCCACGGTCAATCCGGTAGCCTGAATCTGCGAAGCATTCGTGGCAATTCCGCACTGTACGTAATTGTCGTTACAAAGACCGCTGACCGGAATCGGCGAGAAGCAGAAGGTAGCCGTATACAAGGCGATTTGAGTATTGGTCAGAGAACCCAGTGTAGTAGTAATATTAACACTGGTGGAAGGGGCGGTGAATTTATACCAAACCGTATTCGCTGTTCCTGTAGTCCAACAGCCCGGATAGGCAGGGTCGTTGGTATTGGTTGCACAGGAATTGTATCCGGTGTAGGTAGTGCCAATGGTCATCTGAATAGCATTGCACGGATCATCGTTAGCTGGGACTCCCAACGGGCAAGGGTCAGTAGCACAGATTTCGAACTGTCCGCTTCCGCCGTTTTTACCCCAAATGCGGATATATAACGTTGCGCCCGGCAATAGTCCAGTCATGGAGAGGAAAGGCATCGCGGGATTGACACTCGAGTTGTCGTCGCAAGCGATTTGAGTTAAGGTTCCGCTACAGCTCGGCGGACTTGCCCAGAAGTAAATTGGAGTAGCGGCAGGTACGGCAGAAGTAGTGGCCGCACTGAGTGTAATGGAGGTCGGTCCTACAGCTGCTACCGTGGCCCCAGTAGGAATACCAATACCCGATACATTCATACCCACAACTATACCTGCAGTGGTAATGAAATTGAGGGTTACACCGGTTCCGCCCTGAGCAGCACTAGTGTTGTAGATTCGTCCCGGCATATATACAGCCATGGCTGCATCGGCGATGTTGACGGAGCGTACATCAATATTCAATTGTCCGGAAGGTGGTACTGTGAGTGAGAAGAAGACATCTCGCGTGGCACCGGTTCCTGCCACTGTAAAGGCTCCACAGGTTGGATTGGTGATATTAGCAGATTGGGTCACACTGGCACAGCTGGTCGTATATGGTCCGTTGTAAATACAGCCGGAGTTGACAGGGATCGATAGCGCAACACAAGGCTCGTCGTTTGGCACTGATGTGGTACAAGCAGCTTCCACACAGAAATAGAAGTCGCCTTGTCGCACGGTTGAACCATTCCATGGGTAGTGACGGACATACAAAGTTTCGCCAGGGATAAGTCCGCCCAGAGAAAGGTATGGCATCAAACCTGGTCCGTTCAAGTCGTCACAACCCAATTGCGTCATGGTTGAACAATTGGTGGAACGGTAAACGGCCATGTTATCGTCGCCCTCGGTACCGGCTTGCGTAAGGAAGTTCATTCCGGTTACTCCGGCAGGAACAATTACGCGTACCCAAAGGTCATTGGAAGGGTTCCATCCGTCTGAACCGAAACCACCACCACCTAATGGCCAGCACTGGAATGGGTTTGGAATGCCAGGGAACGCGGTATTGGTAGTAGGTGTGTAACAACGCAAAGACATCAAGGTGTAGTTGGAACAGGTTCCGATTGTAACCGGAAAATTCTGCGTGATGGTACACGGATTATCTTGCTGGTAAGGATTTGTTGCTCCAGCGGCAGGATCAAGTGCAGCCAGCTGGAATGTGCCTTGTGAGGTGAAGGTACTGTATGGCCAAATGCGGATAAACAATATCTGACCAGGTGTTACTAGTCCTGAGGTGGAACAAAGGTTCACTTCAGGGGCTAATCCTGGACCACCATCGTCGTTGCAGGCGATAGGTGTGAGTGTGCCGCTACAGGTGTTATTGCTGGATGTGTAAACCTGCATAACAGGGTCAGTCATGGTGCCCACTAAACCGGTGATAGTAATGTTCCCGGATGGTGGTACGGTTACTGTGATCCATACGTCGTTGTACCCACTTGTACGACCAAACGAAACCGACGCAGGTGTGGTTGGCGCAGGAAGCGCTGGTGTTCCGCTTCCGACATTCAGCGTACCGGTGAAGCAGTTGGCGCCAGGGAAGTAGTTAGTTCCGCCGACGGTCATGGTCACTGAAATTACAGCGCCGGATGCATTGGTGGTAACGGTTGCAGTTGCTCCGGTTCCAGGACCACCACCGATGGTAACTCCGGTGTAAGTTGCATTGGCGCCATAACCGGCACCACCGCTGATAACTTGAGCGGATCCGATAGCGGTAGAGAAGTTAACGCACTGGTTGTTTGGAATACCGCAGGACGTGGTGGCGCAAGTATTGGTGAATGTGGTATACGAAGGTGTGCCTACTGTTACACCCATGGTACCTGCGGAGCACGTTTCGTCGATCGAATTGCAGGCAGAGGTGACGCAAAGTTGAAAGGTTCCAGCCTGGGTTCCAGCTTCTGGCCAAATGCGCACATAATAAACCGTACCTGCAGGAATGTTGGATAGTGTGATAGTGGGGAAACCGGCTCCGCCATCGTTACATGTAACCAACGACAGCGCACCGCAAGAACCGGAATAGACGGCCATTGCGCCATTCGTCATCGGTGTTCCTGTCGTAGCAGCGAAGGTGGTAATGGTGTAATTACCATTGGCAGGCGCTGTAACCGTAAACCAAACGTCGCCGCCGCTGTAGTTGCCACAGGTAGGAGCAGGAATCGGCGCGTTGCTGCCGGTAGCGCAATTGGTGGTGTAGGTTGTTGGACTACAAACTCCGGAAGATGGAGTTCCTAATGGCAATGCGCCGGAACAATTGTCATAAGGAGGAGGGGTACATGTCCCTGCGCAGATCTGGAAGTTGCCTAAGGCAGTTCCCGTTTTAGCCCAAATGCGAACGAACACTGTTGAACCTGGTATACCGGAAACGGTTAATACCGGGAAGTTGTTCAGTGCACTGTTGTCGTTACAGCCAATCTGTACCAATGATCCGCAAGAACCTGCGTAAACAGCCATTACAGGATCTGTCATTGATGGTGCTGGTCCCGCACTTGTGGTAAGATTAAGTACGCCACTGCCCGGCAGTACTACGCTGAACCAAACGTCAGCGTTATTGGCATAGTTGCCGCAGCTAGGCAATGGAGGGTTACAAGTGGTCGTCGCTGTTGCACAGAAAGTGTTGCTATTAACACAAGCGCCTCCCACAATCACAGGAGTAGCTCCGGCAACTTCGTCGTTGCCTAGTCCTGCATTAACGGCGTTTTCTACCTCAAGGTTAAAGCTAGAAATACTGCCCGCAGTATTATCGATTACGATGTAGTAGGTGCCTGCAGCAACTAGAGCGAGTGAACTTAAGGACAAAGAAGTGCCAGTTCCCGTTACGGATCCCACGCATGTTCCACCGGAAGTAGGGCAACCCAAAAATATAAATATCCCAGGATTAGAACCGGCAGTAATACTTGTCATGTTGATGTCAAGACACTCGCCACCTGAAGAAATGTATTCATAGACAATATCTTCACCGGCCTGACCGGTGTTACAACCGTTATTGTTGTAATCGTTGCCAAATCCAGTGGTCTTTTGGCAGTTCGCAATGTATGGCAATGAAGGAACGCTGATGGCATTGGCGCAGGTAGAACCGGAATTATCTTGAACTGCACAGATTGTAAATTTGCCGGAAGCATCACCATCGGTGGTAACACGAATGAAATAAGTTTGCGCAGCGCAAGCGTTACCGGCAATGGCGATTTCGCCAAAGCTGTTAGTGCCCGCTATGTTAGTTGTTTCGCAACCTACGGTGCTCATCGCACCGCAGCTGGCGCCCTGGAAAACTTCGACAGAAGTACCGGAAATGGTTTGCGGACTACAAGCAGCAGCTGCAGTTCGTACCACAAAGTTGCCAACACCAATGGGCTTGGTCAACGTGAACCAGACATCGCCGTCATCAGCGGCCTGACATGGCATGCCGGCATAGAAGGAAGCGGTTGCGTGGGTGGTTGCCCAGGTCAATGGTGTGCAAGTTCCTCCAACAATGCCTAGGTTTGGATTAGCTCCGGTACAGGAGAGGGATGCGCCCGCGCAACCGTCGTTCCATGGGGTACCTGGTGTCCAGTCCAGGAAGTAGTTCACACCCGGAGCACCAGGACGCGGTGCGGCTGTACCGCTACCGACGTTGGCGTTATGTTGGGTACTGTCGTTACGCTGACTGACAAAACGGAAGGTGGCTGCACCGGCGTTCCAGGTGCCACTGGATGGGTTACTGAAAGTGAGCGTTGTTGTACCAATACCCCCGGTGAGCGTGGTGCCTGCCGGAAAGTAACTGAACACAAAACGAGTCAATACCGGATTAAGTGCAGTCGTTGGCTGAGAGATGGTAACACCGATCGGTGCCACGGTAGAGATGGCAGTTACCGTAGTCCCAGGAGGAACATTCGGGCCGGTGACATACATACCCACGGTAACACCGGCAGGTGCAACAGAAAACGGAATGAACGTATTGGAAGTCTGAACCGCACTGCTGGTGAAGGAGGATGCCGTAGTGTTACCCGGTAATAGCATCATGCCCGCAGTAAGGCCGGTAGGCGCTGTACCGAAGGTGACGGAGTTTCCACTCACCGCTGTTGCGTTGGAAATGGATACATCACCGGTGCTTACCCAGGAATAATAATCACCATCACAGGCGCCCGTAAGACCGATAGATGCAGATCCTGCAGACACGGTAGTAGCGATGTTTTCGTACACAAATCGAATGGCGCCGTTGGCAGGATTGATGAGCACGAAGAAAGTGCTTCCGGCAACACCAGCCCACGTACAGGTCGACCAACGGATACACCAGACGTTGGTGCCGAATCCGGGTATGTTTGCTTGTAAATTGTAACCGACGTTGGCAACGGTGAAATTATCCCACAACGGTGCGATCACCGGATAGCCTCCGCCTGTTGCAGTCGAAGGAGCCGTGAGATTGTTGGCCGCAGCGCCGTTCATGGTAGCAATGTTGGTACCGGTAGCGGCACCACCATTGGCCACTGGTTTCACCAGCGCTAACCAACCGTTGGAACAGGCTACAAAACCATCGTACTGAAGTCCGGCGTAGGTAAATGTTCCGCCAGGGCGTTGAACTGCACCCACCGTGTTTATGGTGTTGAAGGCAATGGCCGGGTTGGTAATCGTTGGTCTCGGTACCGAAGGTAACGAGACACGGTACGAAATTCCGATGCCCGGTTGCGCGAAAATGCCGCTGCTCCAAAGTACGGTGATGAGTAACAGAACTGCGCGTTGGAAGGTAGACTTCAATCTCATGAGATAGTGGATTGGGTAGTATAAAATCGAATTCGAGTAAGATTTTTTTTTAAAAGCGGACACACTTCGACCACTTTATCGAATCATCAAATCTATGTTATTTCAAGGTCGATTGCAAGTATTTTTTCTAGGTGATTGTCAACAACTTGTGAGTAAATTCTGGGGGTAGGCCAATGCTATTTAATCGTGGGTGAATACAGTTTTTTTGAAGGGCAAGCTGAACCCTAGACGTGGTGCGGCTTTCGTGGTTTTTTGGCAGCCCAACAAGCAGTTTTCAATAAAACAATCGAAGGAGAAATCAGTTTGATTTAAACCTAAAAATAAGGCTTTAGGTTCACCATTCGGACACTAAAAAAGGTCGAATTCTTGCAAAAAATCGCGGTGTAACTAACCGTAAATTGAACTAAAAAGTTGAAAAAATGATTGAAAAAGAGGTTTTTAGTTCGTTAAAATCCCACTTTACAGGAAAATAATAGCCCAAAAAACGATAAAATCAGTGTTTTAATACGCTGATTTTACGCGTTCCATGGTGGCTCGGATAAAGCGTACAAACAGCGGATGAGGGTTCTCCACGGTGCTTTTATATTCCGGATGAAACTGAACACCCACAAACCATGGGTGATTTTTCAGTTCAACGATCTCCACCAACCCGGAGTCCGGATTCTTTCCAGAAGGCATCAATCCTGCTTTTTCAAAATCGTGGATGAACTTATTGTTGAACTCATAACGGTGGCGGTGGCGTTCGCCGATTCGCGACTTACCATAGACCGCTGCGGCCTTGGTGCCTTTTTCAAGCACACAGGCATATTCCCCGAGTCGCATAGTGCCGCCTTTTTTCGTCACCCGTTTTTGGTCCTCCATAAAGTCAATCACCGGATGCTTGGTGGCAGGATTCATTTCCGTCGAATGCGCATCTTTCCAGCCAATAACATTTCGCGCGAATTCAATGACCGCGCATTGCATGCCCAGGCAAATCCCCAGGAAGGGGATATTGTTCTCCCGCACATAACGGATGGCACTGATTTTCCCTTCTATACCACGATCGCCAAAGCCGGGCGCGACCAACACGCCATGGAGATGGCTGAGTTTTGCGGCGACATTTTCGGCGTCTATTTTTTCCGAATGAATCCATTCCAGCTTTACGCGGCATTCATTGGCAACTCCGGCGTGAATGAAGGCTTCAGCAATCGACTTGTAGGCATCCTTCAGCTCGACATACTTTCCGACAAGTCCGATACGAACTTCGTGCACCGGATTTTTAAGTTTTCCTAAAAAGACTTTCCATTGATCGAGTTCCGGCTCGTGCTTCAAGGGAAGTTTCAATTTGTTGAGAACGACTTTGTCCAACTGCTCTTTGTACATAAGCAGTGGCACATCATAAATCGATTCGGCATCAATAGACTCGATAACCGCATTGACGTTCACGTTGCAGAACAACGCCACTTTGCGGCGCAGTTCAGCCGATAGCGAACGCTCAGTTCGGCATACGAGTACGTCCGGCTGAACACCAAGTTCCAGTAAAGATTTTACGGAGTGTTGCGTAGGCTTCGTCTTCAGTTCGCCGGCAGCCGCCAGAAAAGGGATAAGCGTCAGGTGGATTACCATCGCAGCACTTCCTAATTCCCATTTAAGCTGACGAACGGTTTCTACATAGGGTAATGATTCAATGTCGCCCACGGTGCCGCCGATTTCCGTGATTACGATTTCGTGCTCACCGCTTTCGCCCAGCAATAACATCCTCCGTTTTATCTCATCCGTAATATGTGGAATCACTTGTACCGTCTTCCCCAGATAGGCTCCTTCACGTTCCTTATTGATGACCGTTTGGTAAATGCGACCGGTAGTGACATTGTTAGCCTGAGAAGTTGGTTTGTTGAGGAATCGTTCGTAGTGCCCAAGGTCGAGATCGGTTTCTGCGCCATCGTTGGTGACGAAACATTCGCCGTGTTCATACGGATTGAGTGTACCGGGATCTACGTTGATATATGGATCAAATTTCTGTATCGTTACCGAATAGCCGCGGGCTTGCAAAAGTTTGGCCAATGAGGCCGAGATAATTCCTTTGCCGAGGGAGGATGTAACACCTCCCGTAACGAAAATATATTTTGCTGCTGCCACCGTGTTGATTTTAAGTAGTAAAAACCGAGAATGTCAGCGGAAAAAAGTCACACCAACACGGGAAACAAATGTAGACAATTATCCGCGATGGAAATGAGCTGTGCGGAAAAAAACATGTTCGTTTTGAAGGTTCAGAACGACAAGGTGAGGCCTAGGTTCGGCAAAATCGGCAGCTGGTAGATTTTTTGGGCAGTGAATCGGTTTACGTAAAAGATGTTGTTCCGGTCGTAAGCGTTGGTTGCGCCGGCGTTGATTTCCAATGTGGTGTTCTTCTTGAATTTGATTGTCCGTTGAATGGATACGTCCAGTCTGTGGAACGAAGAAAGTCGTCCTTCGTTGAGTGGACCATATATCGTTGACACGTTGCCATTCTGCTGACTGAGGTCCGTGCCAATGCCATTATTAAAAGTCAGCTGCTCGTAATAGCCTGCAGACTGGGTGAAAGGAAAGGGAGAGCCGAAATTCCATCGTGCGCTGGCCATCCAATGACGGTCTTTACCGAACGAATAGGTGGCGAGAAGGTTGACGTTGTGACGTCGGTCAAAGTTCGGCCAATACGTGCGTATGCCGTCGTACCGCTGCACAGAGGCGTACGAATACACGCACCAGAAATAGAAGCCGTTATAGTCGTAGTTCAATAGGAAGTCGATTCCTTTTGCCAGGCCGTTTTCAATGATGAAGTCTTTCTTGAGATAATCCGGCTTTGACGAATTCTGTGGTGAGTCTTCGTATAACTTGTCCCGGTTGATGTTTTGAAGTTGAATAAAATCTTTTAAGTAGGCTTCTACATTCAAGGATAAGTGATGCGGCAGGTCAACTTCAAAACCGGCAATCAGGTGGCGGGCTTTCTGCAACCGTGATGTAACTTCTTTTCCGTCAAAGGTGGATGGCAGATTGTCGGATCCGGTAAGAAAGCTGTAAAACAAATTGACTACATCGCGGTCGGAAGTTCCGGCCATCAGATTTTGTGCGTAATACCCCGAAGCGGCCTTGAAACGAAGATTCTCGCTGGCCTTATATTTTACACCAAGGCGTGGCTCGAAGGAAAGTTCTGCCAACGAAGCATAATAAGCGAGACGAATTCCAGGCTCAACGACCCAGCGGTCCGATACGGCTTTGTATTTCAGAAAGCCGCCTCCCTGTGTGGAATTCTGGTTTTGTTCCGTCTTCGTTCCGATGATGTTCTCGTAACTGTAATTGGTTTTTATGCCGGCTACATCAATACCATACTTAATTTCACTGCGACCTTTGAAGTTCGTGAAATTGAAACCGGAATTGAAGCCGCCGATTTCACTGTAGCGCGAGGAAGCTCCTTCTTCGGTTATTTCGATGCCATAATTGGTAAACGCAAAATTACCGTCAACCAGCAAGGTGGATCCGGAAGGGATGACAATAAAGCTAGTGCCGACACCTTTGGCATCCCAATTCAATGCAGCGATACTGTTGTAGTCGGCGCGGTCACTGAAATTGAAGCCGAAGAAACTGACTTTGCTTCCCGTGGAACTGCTGAATGACAATTTTCCATACAAATCCATGAACGAGAAGGGGAGTCCGTTTTCATCCACATACGGGTAAAATGTTTTTGAGGATTGGTCCAAATAGGATGTGCGGGCGGAAAAAAGAAAGGAGGAGCTGCCTTCTTCGTTTTCTTTTTCAGCGCGTAGTGGACCCTCGAGGATGACTTTAGAAGAAAAAGTATTGACGCCCACCTTACCGGCCAAACGTCGTTTGTTTCCGTCGCGCGTGGTGATGTCCATAATCGAGGAAATACGGTCGCCATATTCGGCGTTATAGCCGCCGGTGTAAACATCGGCACCACGAATGATATCCGGGTCGATCACCGAAAACAGTCCGATAGAATGGAACGGATTGTAAATGATCATTCCGTCCAGCAACAGTTTATTCTGTATAGGTGTTCCGCCGCGAATGTAAAGCTGTCCTCCCTGATCACCGGATGAGATTACTCCCGGAAGAACTTGCAGGTATTGCGCCAGATCCGCTTCGCCACCCACAGAAGGCAATTGCTTGATTTCTTTGGTTACAATTTTGTTCACCGAAACACGAACGTCGGTTTTCTTTTCTTCGCTTTCTGCCGTCACCTGTAATTCCTTCATCTGGATAGAAGACTTCTTCAGGTATAGTTTGCGCGTTAGAATGTCGCCCGCTTTGACGCTGATGGATTGGCGCACCGTATCGTAACCGATCGAGGTGATCATCAATTCGTATTCGCCCGGTGGAATTCGTGAAATGGAAAAGAAACCGTCGAGATTTGTCTGCCCACCCAAGGTGGTTCCTTTCAAATAGACACTGGTGTAAATTGCCGGTTCGGAGGATTCCTGCTCGTAAACAAAGCCACGAATGTCGCCGGTCTGTCCAAACGACAGTGCCGAGATCAGCAGTAGAACAAAGGCTAGAAAATAAGATCCGAAGCTGGGGTTTATCCGTATGCGCATAAGCGGCACGAATGTAGTTAATTCAATGCAGATGGAAAAGTTGTCTGCGTAGCAGCCCGTTACTAACTATCGGCGGGTTGCGGTGCGAGTCAGTTGCCGGTTTTTGTAGTGCTCAACAGAAGGATTTTATCGAATTCTGCCTGCGTAACGGGCATTACGGAGAGCCGGCTCATGC
>CAINVI010000002.1 GCA_903854075.1 Candidatus Pollutiaquabacter sp.
ATATTCCTTCTATTTTTCTTCCCGTTGTTTTTCACAGCGTATCGCATCGCGCCGCTTGCTGTTAAAAATTGGTTGTTGCTCCTGGCATCGATGTTGTTTTATGCATGGGGAGCTCCTAAATTCATTTTTGTACTGTTGCCGTTGACTGCCGTTGATTTTTTAATTGTCCGAAAAATGTATGGGATGGATCCAGGCCGCCGTAAAAAAGCATGGCTTACATTTTCCATCCTCATTAACCTGGGACTATTGGCTTACTTTAAATATGCTAACTTCTTCATTGAAAATGTCAATGCCGTTTTGTTACAAATGGATATTCGTCAAATCGAATGGGTGAATGTCCTGCTGCCCATTGGTATTTCATTCTTTTGCTTTGAAACACTTACCTATTCCATCGATGCCTACCGAGGGGTGATTCGTCCGTTGAAGAACCTATGGGATTATTACTTGTACATTTTCCTTTTTCCTAAACTGATTGCAGGTCCGATTGTCCGTTTTAATCTGATCGAAGACCAGATAAGTGCCATTGGACGAAAAACCACACAAGATGACGTGCTACTTGGGTTCTGGCGGTTTACTATAGGTCTTTCTAAGAAAGTGCTAATCGCTAATGTCATGGCGGAAAAGGCTGACCTTTATCTGGGTGGTTCACTGGACCAGCTCACTACAGGAACTGCTTGGGTCGGTGCACTGGCGTATACCTTCCAGATTTATTTTGATTTTTCAGGATACTCCGATATGGCGCTCGGTATGGGACGAATGATGGGTTTCCGTTTACCGGAGAATTTTGACAATCCCTATACTTCAAAAAGTATTAGTGAATTTTGGCGCCGGTGGCATATGACCCTTGGTGCATGGATGAAAGAATATCTGTATATCCCGTTGGGAGGTAATAAAGTGCATGCTAAATGGCGGCTATATTTCAATTTATGGATAGTCTTCCTGATTAGCGGACTGTGGCACGGTGCTTCCTGGAATTTTGTGATATGGGGAGCCTATCATGGTGTTTTTCTAATTCTCGACCGACTTTTCCTTGTGCGATGGCTCGAAAAAGCCGGCTCATTGGTAGCCACGATCTTCACATTTCTGGTTGTTGTTTTTGGTTGGATGTTCTTCCGACTGGAACATTTTTCCGAAGCAGTATTCGTGATTCGTAAAATGTTGTCGTTTGATGCCGGCCAGCTACCTTGGTTCGAGTTGCGTGAGTTTTTAGTCGTAGGATTTTTCGCCGTTCTGTTCGCTTTCTTTACAGCCTTTCGCAAAGGAAAACGGTGGCAGGATCTCGTTTATTATACGGTTTATTCTCCCGGTAAGACCGCTTTGGTTACAGCAACAGCGATGTTATTATTTGTCATTTCTGTAGCGCGTGTGACGTCCTCCGGTTTCAACCCGTTTATCTATTTCAGATTCTGATACTATGCGTAACGAACGACTGAAATCGATCTTAGTGATAATGGTACAGGGGATGTTATTACTTCCCTTGTTGCAATTCGGTGTTAAATGGTTTCCTGAAAAACCTTTACAGGGAGCAGTTACGCTAGAGCAGGATGTCCGTTTTTCTGTGACAGCCTGGGAAAATGAATCGTTTCAACACGGCAAGGAAAAGTACCTGAATCAAGCATTTGGATTTCGTAATTTTCTGGTGAGGATAAATAACCAGCTTTATTATTCTATTCTCGACATTGCCAAGGCAAAGGGAGTGGTAGTTGGAAAGAACGGCTATTTATTTGAGGAAA
>CAINVI010000003.1 GCA_903854075.1 Candidatus Pollutiaquabacter sp.
ATTCACGCTGAGCTTCTTCAACGTTTCTTCGAAATCTTCACGAACCCGGTTTTCAACAGCTTTGCGATAGCGACGTTTTTCACGGTCGTTTTTCATAGTCGCCATCGTTCGGTCCATTTCGTTCACCTTGATAGCTGCCAGTCGCGCATACGGATATACTTTGATCACATTGTAACGCAAGCGGTAATAGGCCTGAAGATTTTTAAGGTATTCCGGATTGCCCGATTCAACGATATCGACATCCTTAAGGTTCACTACGGGAATTGTGTCGCGACCTTCGATGATGTACGGTAATAAAAATCCTTGTTGCGTCTCGTTTCGCTGCGCCGATGCAGTAATTAGTCCTGCAAAAAATAACATCGATAATAGAAGTAGTCTTCCCATTACTGCATCGCCTTGTGACGACGTATCACGATAGGTAACGATCAACGCAGCCGATTATTTTTCCAAGCGCTACCCGCTCCGCTATTTTGATCGGAACTAACAGGAAAAGACTTTTCCTGAAGCAGATTTACTGCGAGAAAAGCAGCAATTTCCATTTCTTCCGAATCCTCTTTTATAAGCATCTCAGGCGAAAAATGATTTTTCACGAAATGCGTATCGAAACGACCCGAAGTAAACGCCGGGTGCTCCATCACGAAACGGCAGAATTCGAGTGTCGTCTTTACGCCGGAAATGTGGTAGTCATCGATAGCCCGAATCATCCGTTGAATGGCTTCTTCCCGGTCTTTTCCGTACGTGATCAACTTGGCAATCATCGGGTCGTAATAGATTGGAATATCCATGCCTTCTTCGTACGCATCATCCACTCGAACGCCCGGACCTTGTGGAATCCGGTAGGTCTGTAAACGTCCGATATCCGGTAAGAAATTGTTGGTTGGATCTTCGGCACAAACGCGGATTTCCATGGCATGCCCTTTAATCTTCAGGTCGTCCTGGGTAAACGACAAATTTTCGCCACGGGCCACTTTTATCTGTTCCTTGACAAGATCCAGTCCGGTGATGAACTCCGTCACAGGATGTTCCACCTGTAAGCGAGTATTCATTTCCAGAAAATAGAAATTCATATGTTCATCGAGCAGGAATTCAACCGTACCTGCACCGACATACTTACAGGCTTTGGAAACTTCTACGGCGCAACGGCCCATCGCTTCGCGAATTTTGGGCGTCAGGACCGATGACGGAGCCTCTTCCACCACTTTCTGGTGTCGCCGCTGAATACTGCACTCCCGCTCGAACAGATACACTACATTTCCGTGCGTATCGCCTAACACTTGAATTTCGATGTGCCGTGGAGAAGCCACATACCGTTCGATGAAGACCGCACCATCGCCAAACGAGGAAATCGCTTCGCTGACGGCCAGTTTCATCTGCTCTTCGAATTCATCAGCATGGTGCACGATGCGCATACCTTTGCCGCCACCGCCGGCAGATGCTTTGATCAACAACGGGAAGCCAACATCTGCTGCAATGCGCTTCCCCTCTTCTACACTTTCAATTGCTTTGGCTGTTCCGGGAACAAGCGGGATATTATGCTTCTCAGCCGTTGCTTTGGCCGCCAGTTTGCTGCCCATTTGTCGCATAGAATCACCGGAAGGTCCGATGAAAATCAACCCTGACGCTACCACCTTGTCGGCGAACGTAGCATTCTCGGAAAGAAAACCATAGCCGGGATGGATTGCATCGGCGCCTGTTTCTTTCGCCACTTCCAGGATCCTATCCATGACGAGATAACTTTGGGACGATGCCGCCGGACCAATCAGTACAGCTTCATCGGCATAACGCACATGCAGTGATTCACGATCGGCTTCGGAATAGACAGCGACCGTTTTTATGCCCATCTCACGCGCTGAGCGCATCACACGAATAGCAATTTCGCCGCGGTTGGCAACCAGGATTTTTTTCATTGTTCCTCTTCTAGCTCCCGTAAAAGTACGTAATAACCCGTAAGAAAAAACGTCCGGCAGAAAGGGTTACGGCCTTAAAACGAGGGCTGCCGGGTTTTGTCGTGAACTACTTTCACATCGGGCATTGTGCCAAAAACATAATCCCACAATGGCATGGAGACGGCATAGGCGGCACCTTTTTCCGAATAGTGATGCAGACTGTGGTGCTTCCACAAGTACTTTAAAAAATTAGCTGGCGGTCGCATCGCATGTAAGGCATAATGAATGACGAGGTAGGTCGAGTAGCCGGAAATGAATCCACCAAACAAAATCCACCCTTGCACACCAAAGGTGAATCGAAAGATGCCCCAGAAAAGAAAAGCTATGACGACCGACATCACCGGCGGCATCACCAGTCGGTCTTTATCCCGGGGAAATTCGTGATGGATGCCGTGCATATAATACTGCAACTTCTCCTCGAACTCACTCGCAGTATGGAAATGAAAAACAAAGCGATGGATGAAGTATTCCAGCAACGTGAAGGAAAATAGCCCGACCGGAAAAAGCCACCAGTCGGAAGCAAGATCAATGACCGGTAGTCCGGCGGAATATCCAAGACAGCCTAAGCCGATCACGTAATACAAAGTTACAGGAACCGCGAAATGTGTGCGGGTCAATCGTTCCATCCAGCGATTCCGGAAAACGGTCTTGCTGCCTTTGTTGTCAATCTTGAAATCCTTCATAGCCGAATTATGTTACAGGCTGAAAGGTAATCCGCACCATTACTTTTTACTATGACTTTCGTTATATCCGATCAGGCGATAAGTCAGCTTAGCGAGGGTAAATTCGGAAAGAATGGACCCTTCCATCGGGGCACACTCCACAATATCAAAACCAACCACCTGGCGTTCTTTGAAAACCTCCGCCAGGAAGTCCAGGGTTTCGGACCAGAATAACCCATTCGGCTCCGCAGTACCCACGGCCGGCATGATAGACGGATCAAAACCATCGGCATCAATGGTCAGGTAAACATGTTCAGAAAGGTGTGACAAGGCACGTTCTTTCCAATCGGAAGTGCGACGGATGTCGTGTGCGTAAAAGGTATGGATCTTATCGCTGGATTTGATCAGGTCGGACTCTTCTTTGCATTGCGCACGGATTCCAAGCTGTACCAGCGGAATTCCTTGCTCGTGGATACGCGCCATCACCGAAGCATGTGAATACGGATTGCCGTGGTATTCCATGCGTAAATCGGAGTGCGCATCGATCTGCAATACCGTCAGGTTCGGATATTTTTTAGCATGCGCCTGTACGAAACCGTTGGTCACAGTATGTTCGGCACCCAGCGAAACGACGTACTTGCCGTCTGCAATCAAGCGTGAAGTTTCTTGTTCGATGTGCGCTACTGCCTCCGCATCCACTTTGCCGTCGAAATTCATTTCGGGCAACGTAGCGATACCGCAAAGCTTGTAGGTCTCCTGATCCAACTCTTCATCGTAGAACTCCACAAAATGCGAAGCGCTGACAATTGCAGCCGGTCCTTTGGCGGATCCTTCCAGGTATGACGACGTATGTTCGTAAGGCACCTGCTGAATCACGTATTTCGAATTCGCGTAGGCGGTAAGATCTGCTTCCGGAATAGCCAGAAATCCTTCTTCGTGGGAGAGCGCTTTCATACCGATTACTTACCGCCTTTCAAAACCTGGTTGACGAGGTCGGCAGCTTCCTTCAGCTCGATTGCCGAGAACACTTTCAGGCCGGACGTTTCGATGATCTTCTTCGCTTCCTCGGCGTTGGTACCTTGCAGACGAACGATGATCGGCACCGGAATTTCGCCGATGTTCTTGTACGCATCCACAATACCTTGCGCCACGCGGTCGCAGCGCACGATACCGCCGAAAATATTGACCAGAATGGCTTTCACGTTAGGATCTTTCAGAATGATACGAAAGGCCTGCTCCACGCGAGCGGCATTGGCCGTGCCGCCAACATCCAGAAAGTTGGCCGGTTCGCCACCCGACAATTTGATCATGTCCATGGTCGCCATGGCAAGGCCGGCGCCGTTGACCATACAGCCTACGTTTCCGTCTAGCTTGACATAGTTGAGGTTGTGCTCTCCCGCTTCTACTTCGGTAGGATCTTCTTCGGTTACGTCGCGCATTGCTACGAAATCCGGATGACGGAAAAGACCGTTATCGTCGAAATTGACTTTCGCATCCACTGCGATGATCTTATCGTCGGAGGTTTTGAGGACCGGATTGATCTCGAACATCGACGCATCGATGGTGTCGTAGGCTTTGTAGAGCGAGGCGACGAATTTGGTCATCTGCTTGAACGCTTCTCCGGAAAGGCCGAGGTTAAAAGCGATCTTGCGGGTCTGGAAACCTTGCAATCCGGCGCCCGGATCTACCTCTTCTTTAAAGATCAGGTGTGGCGTTTTAGCAGCTACTTCCTCGATGTCCATTCCACCTTCGGTGGAATACATGATGATATTGCGGCCGGTCTGGCGGTTGAGCAGTACGCTCATGTAAAATTCTTTGGTGGGGTTCGGCCCCGGATAATATACGTCCTGGGCGATGAGCACCTTGTTGACCTTTTTTCCTTGCGGACCCGTTTGCGGAGTGATCAGGTTCATGCCGATGATATCGGTAGCTTTTTCCTTCACCTCATCGAGGGATTTGGCCAGCTTCACTCCGCCGCCTTTACCGCGGCCGCCGGCGTGGATCTGGGCTTTTACCACCCACCACTGGGTGCCCGTTTGGCTGGTAAGTTCCTTGGCGGCGTTAACGGCCTGCTCCGGCGTATCAGCGACAATCCCTTCCTGGATGCCGACGCCAAACGATTTGAGGATTTGTTTGCCCTGATATTCGTGAATGTTCATTGAAAAACGCGTTTTTAGAGGTGTTTACCGGCTTTTTCCGGCGACGGCAAAAGTAGCGATTTTTTATGGAAATGAGGGGGTGGTGTGCCCTACGGTAACAATAAATTTATCGGCTATGGAGAGATTCATAAAAAGACTTATATCGGGAAATTCCGTTCAGATAATTAAAATCACTTTTGGAAATTTTAGAATGAATCCACATGTCTATGGGGATCAACTCCGAATTGCCAGGGGCCCAATGGAGTTCCGGGTTCGACCAAATTTGATGTAACAAACGTTGGATTGAATTTGAACACAACTCAAAGCGGTATGACTTTTTGGACAAGACAACAAATATCCTTTTTAGTAAAACTAGACGATCATAATTGAATGTTAAGTTTTTTCTCCGCTCAATTCTTTTTCTAAATTTTTCGATTTCAAAATCAGCTGAGTCGAATAAATCCATTGATATCAAATTGACAATTTTTAGTAGAAATAGGTAATGATTCCACCCCTCTTTATCCTTCACTAGTCTCAGACCATTTTCTATAATTTTTACTGACGTTTTATAATTTTTTGAAATAAAATGAGCATGGGCACTAAGAGAAATAGTTTGAACAGCTATAAAATCAGGGGTTTTATGATCAATAACTAGCATAGCATCTTCAATTTCATCAATTAGCCGACTAATTTTATCGCCTTTTTGAAGTTTCGCAATAATGCTCAAGTTATCTCCAATCAGTTTATTTACTATCGAGTTGGTAAAACTTTTTGATTCCTCAACGTAGTTTATTGCCTTATTAAAAAAATAGTTTACACAATTAGAATATTTGATACTTGTATGTGTGAGTGCCAGCTGTTATATTTCTGAAGCCAGGCTGGCGCTACCATTTCCGAGTCCGCCCCCACCCGGGCTCACCGCCCCATGGCACGGCGCACTC
>CAINVI010000004.1 GCA_903854075.1 Candidatus Pollutiaquabacter sp.
CGGCAAAGATGCCTTGTACTTTACAGGCAATTCCCTTGGTCTTCAACCTAAAACGACGCAGCACTACCTGGTGAATGAACTGGAGGATTGGGCTACGTTTGGCGTGGAAGGCCATTTTCATGCCCGGATGCCCTGGTTCAGTTACCAGGATTTCCTGACGAATCAGATTGCAGCAATGCTGGGCGCCAAACCTGTCGAAGTGGTGGCAATGAATTCGCTGACCACCAACCTGCACTTGTTAATGATTTCGTTCTATCGACCTACGGCCACTCGCTACAAGATCATTTGCGAATACGATGCCTTTCCTTCGGATTTGTATGCGGTGCAAACGCAGGCCACTTTCCACGGCTTCGATCCGGAAAAAGCCATTGTTTACCTCCGTCCGCGGGACGGTGAAGTGGCGTTGCGCGACGAAGATGTGCTGGCTGCCATCCGGGAGCATGGCGAAAGCGTGGCAACGGTTATGCTGGGAGCGGTAAATTACTATACTGGACAATTTTTTGAGTTGGATAAAATTGCAGCTGCGGCACATGCTGTGGGCGTAACGGTTGGCTTTAATCTGGCGCATGCCGCCGGAAATGTGGAGCTGAAACTTCACGATTGGGATGTGGATTATGCGTGCTTCTGCAGCTACAAATACCTCAATGCCGGACCCGGTGGTGTCTCCGGAATCTTTGTTCACGAACGTCATGCCGATAATAAAGATCTTCCAAGACTTGCAGGCTGGTGGGGAAATGATCCGGACACACGTTTTAAAATGCCGCGTACGTTCGTGCCGGCGCAAGGTGCACGGAGCTGGCAACAAAGCAACGCGCCCGTATTTTCCATGGCAGCGTTGAAAGCATCGCTTGATATCTTTACCTCGGCCGGAATGATGGAGCCGCTAACGGCTAAGAGTAAGCAACTTACCGGTTTCTTGGAGTTCATCGTCAAGTCGATTAATTCATCCTTACCTCAACCGCTCATCACCATTATCACGCCGTCAGATCCGGCTCGCCGGGGTTGCCAGCTTTCCCTCGTATTCAGGGAAAAAGGCAGGGAAATCTTCAACGAGCTGACCAAGCAAGGCGTCGTGGTCGACTGGCGGGAGCCCGACGTTATACGCGTTGCACCGGTCCCACTTTACAACTCCTTTGAAGACGTGTTTCAGTTTGGCCAGCTACTTGCGGAAGTCATTTCTGAGCAGGTGAATACCGATTGATAAGTCACTGTTCTTTTCGTGGGAAGCCTTATCTTTGTTGACGGAATAATCCTTCCGAAAACAGCATCATGGCTCCAGTGAAAACTATCACCATTCTCGGCTCCGGTTTAGTCGGAAGTTTGCTCTCTATTTATCTCGCCAAGCGCGGCTATTCGGTTCATGTGTATGAACGTCGGCCGGACATGCGAAAGGAGAAGATGGCAGCTGGTCGTTCTATCAACCTGGCACTTTCGGATCGAGGTTGGAGAGGATTGGAAGGCGTCGGTATTGCAGCCGACATCCGTAAAATCGGCATACCAATGCAAGGTCGAATGATGCACAATGTGAAAGGGGAGTTGACCTACCAGCAATATGGTGAGGGCGATCAGGCTATTTATGCTACTTCCCGCGGAATTTTGAACTGTGAACTGATGACGCTGGCTGAAAAATGCGGCGTTACGATTCATTTTAATCAGCGGTGCGCCAATGTAAACCTTGAAAAAAAGGAAGCAAGTTTCGAGGACACGCAAACAGGTGAAAAACGTACGGTGACCAGCGATTTGATTTTCGGTTCTGATGGTGCTTTTTCAGCAGCACGACTGGCCATGCAATTGTCGACGGATCGCTTCCAGTATTCACAGCACTATATCGATCATGCTTACAAGGAGCTGGTGATTCCTGCCGGACCGAATGGTGAGTTCTTGTTGGATAAAGATTCGCTGCACATCTGGCCACGTGGCGGCTATATGATGATTGCGCTGCCGAACCTTGACGGAAGTTTCACCTGTACGCTCTTCTTCCCGTACGAAGGCCCGCAGTCATTTTCTTCTATTAAGACCAAACAAGATGTAACAGCTTTCTTCAACGAAGTTTTTCCGGATGCCGTGCCGTTGATGCCTACGCTGGAGGAAGATTTCTTCTCGAATCCCACCGGTTCATTGGTTACAGTACGTTGTTTCCCCTGGGCTTATAAGGATCATGTCTGCTTGATCGGTGATGCAGCGCACGCTATCGTGCCTTTCTATGGTCAGGGAATGAATTGTGGTTTTGAAGATTGTTCTGTATTGAATGCGTTACTGGATGAGCACAACGATGATTGGTCAGTAGTGATTCCGGCATTTGAACGTTCCCGTAAACCGAATGCCGATGCGATTGCTGAATTGGCACTGATGAATTTTATCGAAATGCGTGATAAAGTTGGTCAGCAGGAGTTCCTCTTGCAAAAAAAGATAGAGGCTCGCTTCCACGATAAATATCCGCAGAAGTGGTTGCCGTTGTATTCTCAGGTGACATTTTCCAGCATTCCATATGCGGAGGCATTGGCCAATGGTTTGCGCCAGGAGCAAATCATGAAAAAAGTGATGGCACTTCCGTCTATCGAGCAACGCTGGGATTCCCCGGAAGTCGAAGAGATGATGCTTTCTCAGTTGCAGCAATAAAATCGTTCATCGATTTTTTCGATCGCCTGATGCTTACAAAAAGGGATTGCTCATCCGTTCTTGGCGTATGCTGGTGACAGGTCCATGGCCGGAATAGACTTTTGTATCGTCGGGCAGTGTCATCATTTTCCGGTGGATAGAATCCATCAATACATCGAGATCTCCGCCGGGAAGATCCGTCCGGCCAATACTTCCTGCAAAAAGCACATCTCCGGAAATAATCAGTTGTTCCGTTGCCGAATACAAGGCAATATGTCCGGGACAGTGGCCGGGAACGAACAGTACATCTAAAACAGTTTCGCCAAAAGTTACACGGTCGCCATCGTGGAGAAAGAGCTCCGGGTCCGGGGAAAGTTCGGGTCGCAATCCCCACATATCGCCGTATAACGGGGCCGAGCGCAGCAGCTCAAGGTCGTCTGGATGCAATTGTGGAGTTAGATTCCAACGGTTCGCCACGAAAGCATTCCCCAAAATATGGTCAAGGTGTGCGTGCGTGTTTATCAGCCGAGCCGGCCGAAGGCTGTTTTCCGCGATGTACGTTTCCAGCGCTTTTTGCTCCGCCGGTGAATAGCATCCAGGATCTATGATGATACATTCGCCGGAGGAATCCGAAACGACATACGTATTCTCTCCGAAGAGATTGAATACAAAGGATTTAATGGTGAGCATGGGCCGGATGTATAGGATTGCAATATCGGGCTTTTGTCTTCCGATTTCATGCAAATTTAAGTACCTTAGCGATTGTGTAATGAACCGCGTTAAGAATGTTTTTTCCAAAGTGGCTTCGTCTGTTTTTTATCGGTGTGCTCCTCCTTTTTCCACGGATCACCGATGCGCAGTTTTACAACGGCTATCAGATGGATTTCGGAAAGAACAGGGTACAGTATGATGACGGCCGTTTTTGGTCGTTCATGAAATTCACCCACTTCGATACTTACTTCTACAAAGGCGGACTTGAACTGGCCGGTTTCACCGGTCGCACGGCGGATGTCGAGCTGGAGCGCATCGAAAAGTTACTGGACTATAAGTTGGATGGACGCATTCAGTTCATCATCTACAACAAACTCAGTGAAGCCAAGCAAACCAATATCGGTTTAGAAACAGAAGAAAGTGTAAATAATAATATCGGCGGACTGACACGTATCGTAGGGAACAAAGTGTTTCTGTATTTCGATGGCAATCACGAAAATTTCCGTCGGCAGATTCGTGCCGGTATAAGCCGCGTTCTAGTTGATCAAATCATGTACGGCGGGGATTTGAAAGATCGTATTCAGAATTCAGCCTTACTCACATTGCCGGATTGGTATATTCAGGGATTGATATCCTACATCTCTCGTGATTGGGATGCTGAAGTGGATAACCGAATCCGTGACGGCGTGGTATCTGGAAAATATTTGAAGTTTAACAGACTCACCGGTGCCGATGCGCTTTTCGCCGGACATGCCTTCTGGAAATATATAGTTGATACGTACACGTCTACTTCCATTTCCAACTTGCTCTACATGACAAGAATTAACAGGAATGTGGAGAGCGGTTTTAATTATGTGCTGGGTTTGACGGTAAAGCAACTGTCACTGAATTTCAATGAATACCTGCAAGGTCGTTACCTTACTTCTGACCAAGGTCGCGATACCGTGCTTTCAGGAGTAGCCGTAAAGCGCACAAAGCCTAATCGCGTCTACAATCAGTTACATACCAGTCCCGACGGACGATACACGGCTTACGTGGTGAATGATCTCGGGCGTTATAAAGTCGTTTTGCATCAACTGGATGGAAAACGCAGCAAGCGTGTTCTACGAAGCGGCTATCGTTCCTATGCCCGCGAAACCGATGAAACGTTTCCGGTATTGGCTTGGCATCCCAGCGGACAATTGCTCGGCATGATTCGGGAGCGCAAAGGTTTTCTATGGTTTGGGACGTATAATCTGGAAGAAAAAGAGTTTCGCGAGGAGAAGTTTTTCAATTTCGAAAAAGTGCTCGACTTTTCGTACTCCGACGATGGTCAGTCTATTGTAATTTCCGGAGTGCAAAAAGGACAGAGTGACATCTTCGTCTACAACCTGCGTACGCGCACGTATGATCAGATTACTAAAGACGCGTACGATGATTTGCAGCCGCGATTTGTGGCGGGCTCATCAGCCGTTGTTTTTGCTTCTAACCGTATCAACGATACACTTTCGGCGATCTCCAGAAATGCTATTCCTGCTGGTAAAAACCTGGATATCTTTTACTACGATTATAAAGGGCGGGCGGGAGTGTTGCGTCGGCTGACGAATACTCCGGATTTTCGCGAGTACCAGCCCTTACCTTACGATTCGGTAAACGTTGCTTATCTCAGCGATGAGAACGGCGTTGTGAACAGGTATACAGCAACTTTAGACAGTGTCATCAGTTACGTGGATACGGTAGAGCATTACCGTATGATCGTCACCAATTATCCGCAAACAGATCGTGCCAGGAATATTCTGTGGCAGGACATCAATCCATCCGGTACGCGCGTAAGTGAAATCGTGTTTGATCGTGGTCGATTACGGCTGACGGTTAACCCTAAAACAATTGCCCGCTCGGAACAGTCAACGCTTCCGCCAACGTTGTATCGTTCTGAAACATCCTTACTGAAGCCCAAACCTGTGGCGAATGTACTCGCTCCGCTACCACTCATGCCGGCAGTAACACCGGTGGAATCTACACCAGTCGATACGAATGCCGTGAACATCGACGATTACGTTTTTCAAAGTGACTTTCCGGAGAAGCCTGGAAAAAAGAAGAAGGAAGAGCCGGTGAACGTACAGCCACTCAGTTTTGGCACTGTCACAACAACGGCTGCAATGGTCGATACAACGGCATTTCCGCTGCCTAAAATCAGAAACTATGAGACAGCCTTTTCGTCTAGTTATTTCGTTTCACAGCTGGACAATGCTTTATTGAACCAAACCTATCAGCTCTTCACCGGTGCCGGCGCTGTTTTTTATAACCCCGGACTAAATGGCTTTTTCAAGCTTGGCATTCGTGATGTCATGGAAGACTACCGGATATCAGGAGGATTCAGATTGTCTGGTGATTTAAACAGTAACGAGTATTTCCTCAATTACGAAAACTTAAAATACCGTTTAGACAAGCAAGTTACCTTCTATCGGCAGGCGATTGAATTTGATTTCGATCCGTTCTACGGTTCCAAGCTGCATTCGCACGAAGTGCGCGGTCACCTTAAATGGCCGTTCAGTGATGTTTCCAGTCTCCGCGGATCATTAGCGTATCGCAACGACAGGTTTGTCCTCTTGTCGACGGATTATCCTTCCCTGCGATTTCCCAATGAATACCTCCATTGGGCAACCAGTCGAATGGAATTCGTTTTTGATAATACTATTCCACTCGGAGCTAATTTGTATAATGGAACCCGATTGAAACTCTTTGGTGAATACTATCGCCAGGTGAATAAGGAGGTGAGTGGCTTAGCTATATTAGGAACGGATATACGATACTACAAGCGGGTACACCGCGAGATCGTTTGGGCTAATCGTTTTGCTGCGGGTACCTCTTTCGGTCAGGAAAAACTTATATTTTATCTGGGCGCTACGGATAACTGGATTTCTCCTCGCTTCAACTACGGTACAGCAATTGATTATTCGCAGAATTATTATTTCCAGGCGCTGGGAACCAACCTTCGCGGTTTTGACCAGAATATTCGAAACGGAAATACTTTTGCGGTCATTAACTCTGAGTTGCGTATTCCTGTTTTCCGTTACTTGCTCAATCGTCCGATTAAATCCGATTTTATCCGCAACTTCCAGGTGATTGGCTTTGGGGATATTGGCACCGCCTGGACCGGCACTAATCCGTATGCTACCGACAATCCGCTGAATAACGAAACCATCGTCAGCCAGCCGTTTGTGGTCACGCTTCAAAAGCAGAAAGATCCTATAGTTGGAGGTTATGGTTTCGGATTGCGTAGCCGTTTGCTCGGATATTTTCTGCGCGCTGACTGGGCCTGGGGCGTTGAGGATCGCGTCATTCAGGACTCTAAATTCTATTTCTCGCTCGGCCTCGATTTCTAATTAACGAGGAAGGGATAACTAAATATGCTATGATTGAAAAGATTAAAGCACTGGCCGCCAAATTGTATCCCGAAGTGGTGGGGTTTCGTCGTCACCTGCATGCTCACCCCGAATTGTCGTTCCATGAATTTGAAACCCAAAAATTCGTCGAAGGACAACTCGAAGCGCTTGGTATTACAAATCACAAGCGCATGGCCAATACCGGTGTTGTGGCGTTGATTGAGGGCCGCAATCCCGCTAAGCGATCAATTGCCTTGCGCGCAGATATGGATGCGTTACCTATCGTGGAAGCGAATGAAGTTCCCTACAAATCGACTGTCGCCGGTGTCATGCATGCTTGTGGCCACGATGTGCACACTTCCTCTTTATTGGGGGTAGCCGGGATTCTCCATAGCTTACGCGATGAGTTTGAAGGAACAGTAAAACTGATATTCCAGCCGGGTGAAGAGAAATTGCCCGGTGGAGCTTCGTTGTTGATCAAAGAAGGTGTTTTGCAAAATCCGGCACCTGCTTCCGTCCTGGGTCAACACGTGATGCCTCAGTTGCCTGCTGGCAAGATTGGTTTTCGTCGTGGCTTATACATGGCAAGCACCGATGAATTGTATGTAACCGTAAAAGGTAAGGGCGGACATGGCGCTATGCCGCACCTCTGTATTGATCCGGTGGCGATTACGGCGCAGTTGCTCGTCGCGCTACAACAGGTGGTCAGTCGCTTTGCGAAACCTTCTGTGCCAAGCGTGCTTACTTTTGGAAAGGTGATAGCCAACGGAGCCACCAACGTTATTCCGGATCAAGTTTATCTGGAAGGCACCTTCCGTACGTTGAACGAAGAGTGGCGTGCCGAAGCGCATACACGCATGAAAAAACTCGCTATGGAATTGGCAGCGAGTATGGGTGGAAGCTGCGATTTTGAGATCCGCAAAGGATACCCTTTTTTGGTGAACGACGAACCGCTAACGGATCGTGCACGATCTTGGGCTGAAGCCTATGTTGGCGCCGAGAACGTCGAGGACTTGGAAATATGGATGGCGGCAGAAGACTTCGCTTTTTATTCGCAACAAGCTCCTTCCTGCTTTTATCGGTTGGGCGTACGCAACGAGGCTAAAGGAATCGTTTCCTCGGTACACACGGCTACTTTTGATGTTGATGAAACAGCCCTCGAAACCGGCATGGGACTCATGGCGTGGTTGGCAGTGAAGGAGTTGGGGGCGTAGTCCTCAGTCAGCTGTCCTCAGTCCCCAGTCGGCAGTCGATAATTAGTAGCCCAAAGTCATTAATCTGTATTCTACAGTCAGTGATAGCAAGACAATTTTATATTATGGAAAAATGACTGTGGACTGCAGACTGCGGACTATCACGCGTCAATCTTTGCGTACTTGGAATTCTTCTCAATAAACTCGCGGCGCGGTGGAACATCGTCGCCCATCAGCATAGAGAAGATGCGGTCTGCTTCAGCAGCACTATCAATCGTAACTTTACGCAGTGTACGTGTGTCCGGATTCATAGTGGTTTCCCACAGCTGTTCGGCATTCATTTCTCCAAGACCTTTGTAACGCTGTACGTTTACATTTTCTTCTTTGCCTTCTCCGGCCAGTCGTTTGATGGCGGCGATGCGCTGCTCGTCGTTCCACGCGTATTCCTGCTCTTTTCCTTTTTTAACAAGGTAGAGTGGAGGCGTAGCGATGTAGAGGTAGCCGGCTTCAATCAGTTCTTTGAGGTGGCGGAAGAAGAAAGTCAGAATCAAGGTGGTGATGTGGCTACCGTCCACGTCGGCATCGGTCATGATGATTACCTTGTGATAACGGATCTTATCCATGTTCAGCGGACGACCTTCTTTGTTGTCATCGCGGAAGACGCCAAGCGCAGTATAGATGTTACGAATCTCTTCGTTTTCGTAAATCTTGTATTCCATCGCTTTCTCTACGTTCAGGATCTTACCGCGCAGCGGAAGAATAGCCTGGAAAGCTCTGTTTCGCCCTTGCTTAGCCGTACCACCCGCCGAATCTCCCTCGACGAGGTACAATTCGCAGGCTGAGGCATCACTTTCAGAACAATCTGCCAGCTTGCCGGGAAGTCCGGTCGAGGAGAGTGCGTTCTTACGCTGAACGAGTTCGCGTGCTTTTCGCGCAGCATGACGTGCCGTTGCAGCAAGGATCACCTTTTCGACAATCATCTTCGCTTCGCGCGGATGCTCTTCGAGGAATATTTGCAGCATATCCGCCACCGCCTGATCGACAGCGCCCATAACCTCGTTATTGCCGAGTTTGGTTTTTGTCTGTCCTTCAAATTGCGGCTCGGCCACTTTCACGGAAACAATGGCCGTCAATCCTTCGCGGAAATCGTCGCCGGAAATTTCAAACTTTACTTTGTCCAGCATGCCTGATTTATCGGCATAGCTTTTCAAGGTGCGGGTAAGCGCACGGCGGAATCCTGCAAGGTGAGTACCGCCCTCGTGCGTATTGATATTGTTGACGTACGAGTGTACGTTTTCGTTGAAAGAGTTGTTGTACGTGAGCGATACTTCAACAGGAATGCCGGAACGTTCTCCTTCCATGTAGATCGGCTCAGGAATGAGGTTCTCGCGATTAGCATCGAGATAAGATACAAACTCCTTCAGGCCTCCCTGGCTGTAAAATGATTCGTGCGGATGATTTCCATCGGCGTCTTTCTCGCGCTCGTCGGTAATGTTCAGACGGATGCCTTTGTTGAGATAAGCCAACTCACGAAGACGCGTAGCTAAGGTGTCGTAATGATAAATACCGGAGGTGAAAATCGTTAAGTCAGGAAGAAAGGTTACGGTCGTGCCGGTACGGTCGGTAGTGCCAATCTCCTTCACCGAATAAAGCGGTTTACCACGCTCATATTCCTGCTCGAAAATTTTGCCTTTACGATGAACGGTAACACGTAGATGCGTAGAGAGTGCGTTAACACACGACACACCTACACCGTGCAATCCGCCGGAAACTTTATAGGAATCTTTGTCGAACTTACCTCCTGCGTGAAGTACGGTCATGACAACTTCAAGCGCGCTTTTCTTTTCCTTGGGATGAATATCCGTCGGAATACCGCGGCCATCATCTGTTACACAAATTGAATTGTTTGGAAGGATGCGCACGTCGATGTTGCGACAATGTCCTGCCAGGGCCTCGTCAATGGAGTTGTCAACGACTTCATAAACGAGGTGGTGAAGTCCTTTAAAACCGATGTCACCAATGTACATCGCCGGGCGCTTTCGCACCGCTTCAAGTCCTTCAAGTACCTGAATACTGTCGGCAGAATAATCCTGCCCTTTTTGTTCTACTGTTGTTTCTTCTGACACGTTTTCTTGGATCAAATCACTCATGATAATAGCGCGACGGTCGTCGCGGTAACAATATTTTATACGAATCTTGATGGTCTGAAATACCGCCGTCGTAGCGATTTTCGACTATGTTGTGAAGATACGAAAACGGGCTGTTTTTGACAAGGAATTCAGGGGAGTAATACGTCTTTTTTTACATCGGTTATCAACCGTGTAAAATATTGAAATACAATTAGTTGTAAAGGATTAGAATAAGGTTCGCGCGAACGATTTATCGCCTATTTTTTTTGCCGTAAAAATGGTGCAAAAAACGACAGATTTCAGGCTGTTTATCGGAGACTATTAATACTCCGGTTCCAGGTCGAGTCGCTTTCGCAATTCGTTGAGTAACGGATTGCGTTCCGCCAGTTTGTTGAACTTTTCAGATGGCGTGTAAGGAACTTGAACACCTTGATCACTTACTTCAACAATCAGCTCCAGTTGAATGTGGAAATTGTTCAGTGCTTTGCGAACAAACGTCAGTAAATCGACTTTCACTTCGTTGACGTCTTTTTCGATGGCGTGACTGTCGACGATGAATTCAAGATTCTCAGCATCTATGAATGTCGGTTTTCTTTTTAGGAAAGCAGTGGACAGAGCATAACGGCCCTGATCGTTCATTGACTGGCCAAAAGTATTCCAGACTTTTTCAAGCTGTACGGGTGAAAAGGCCGTGCGCGGCAGTACTTCTTTTACTCCGCCTTCGGATCCGTCATTTTTTTTTTCGGCGTCCGGATTCGGATTCATTGAAATGGAGATCGTCTTGCGCCCGGTACCTGGACGTGCCGCCGGCGGCGGTGTAGCAGCAGGAGGTGTCGGTGCTGATGTCGGAGCTGGTGCAGGAGGTGCAGCGGCAACCGGGGGAGCAGTCGGTGCTGTGCGAGGCGCAGAAGAAGCTGCAACTGGCGCAGGAGCTGCGGCAGTTGCACTGACCGCTGCGGCTGTTTTACCATGCGTGCACAGCTTC
>CAINVI010000005.1 GCA_903854075.1 Candidatus Pollutiaquabacter sp.
TGGTGTCTGCTGGACATCGTCAACGCTACCTGGTATATACCTCCGTGGTTGTAACTCTTCAGCTGATTGCACTCTTTATCGTCTTGCCCGTTTTCGGACTTACCGGCGCTGCGCTATGTGTAACGCTATCGAGGTTGTTGCTGAGTTTTCTTTGTTTTCTTTTTCTTAAAAGACAATATTCAGTTTCTGCGTTCTTGTTTTAGTCGTTTCATATTCTCCGCTACCTAGTGGATGTTACGTTCCGATTTTCCCATTGTAGTGTTCATAAGTGACCCTTACGTAGTGGACTTTAACACAGTCTGCAGCAGTAAGTTTGCTGCCTGTAAATCTTTTACAGTTCACGTAAATTTTTTTAATGGGTTATTAACTTGTCAGAAAAAAAAAACTTATACTGTTTATTACTTCGTTGCCTACTGACGACGAGTATGCTCTTCAATCGTTGACGACCATCGTCGGATCTCTTCAGCGGGAGTATTCGGTCGAAGTTATAAAAGCATGGCCCGATCAGCAAAATCAGCGCTCCTTGTTTGTCAGGGGACGTATAGGTCTTCTTTGGTCGACGGTTAAAGCCGCACGGCGAATAGCCAACAGTGATGTTCATGAGGTGCTGGTGTATCAACCGACGGTGTCGTTGCTTTTAATCAGTTTGTTTTTTCTTCGGAATAAACAGGTAGTCGTTGACGGTTCTGCCGCCTCCTTTTTAGCTGTGCCGTCATTACTCTTCCGAAACTCCCTACTTCGTAAGCTATTCTGTTTGCCTGCTCGGATTATTGTTTCATCTACGCAACAAAAACAGTTGGCACGCGCACTTTTTAACCTGGATGCGTCGCGTGTAAAGGTGGTTAGCAAGGGAATCCCAGCGGCTATGTTTCTTCGTTTGAATGCGGTGAAGTATTATCAGAAACCGTATGGTTTGACGCTGACCTATTCCGGTACGTTGGATGATCCGACAAGGATTTGGCCGTTGCTGCACGCCGCAGTACGAATGCCCGGTGTAAAGTTAAATCTGATTGGTGACGGGAAATTGTTTCCGGCTCTCCGGAAGTATATTCGCAGTAACCGTTTGCGGAGCGTGAGCTTGTACAATGCGCTGAATTGGAAGCGCAAGTTGCCCTTCTATCAGACATCTTCTGCGCTGGTTGTTTTTCCGGAGAAAGCGGATGAGAGCAGACCGACTGATGGACTTATGGAGGCCGCATCGATCGGACTGCCTGTCGTTTACATGGGAATTGCGGCAAACCAACCGCTTGTTCGTCGTTTGGAGCACGTTATCACCGTAAGTGAATTTACGGAGGAGTCAGTGACGGCTGGCCTTCGCGAATTGCCGCAAGGTGCCACGGAACGTTCGGCAGCGAATCGCAGGTTGATTCACCAACGGTATTTATCGGATCGATTGTATGTTACCTACCGCGCCGCATTGGTGGAAGTGCCGGAAATGAGTGAATTGGAACTCTCCTCCGTTTCAGTAACAGACCTGTTGGATTCCGCACTTACTGCTTGATATAACGGCCTTTTTTAATTAAAATTGCGCCCCGATAGTGACTTGATCCGCTGACAGCGAGTCACGTCAAATCGCTCTCTAACGCAACGTGGCAACCTCCAACCGGATGAAGGAATATGTGCAGCTGACCAAACCACGGCTTTCTGCCTTGGTTGTTTTTTCCGCCGCTACCGGATTTGTAATAGCCACTTCAGGTCATTTCGAATACTCCACCTTAATGTGGCTGATGCTTGGTGGGTACCTGGTAACCGGTGCCTCTAACGGATTTAATCAGGTCATGGAGAAAGATCTTGATAAGCTGATGGAGCGCACGATGAACCGGCCGATTCCTTCGGGCCGATTATCAGCGCGTGCGGCTTTTTTGGCCTCCTTGCTCATGGGAGTTTTCGGTGTGTCCATTCTTTGGGTCAAGATGAACGCGCTGTGTGGAGTCTTGAGTTTACTCTCCATGATCCTTTATACGGTCATCTACACACCAGCCAAGCGGGTTACACCTTTTGCCGTATTGATTGGCGCTTTCCCCGGTGCTTTTCCACCAATGTTGGGTTGGATTGCGGCTCGCAATACCATTGGCATGGAGGCTGTTTTGCTGTATGCCGTTCAGTTCATCTGGCAGTTTCCACACTTTTGGTCCATCGCCTGGATATTACACGACGATTACCTGCGTGCCGGTTTCCGTATGCTTCCTTCAGTCGGCGGACGAAATAGCAGCTCGGCATTTCAAACTTTAGTGTACACCGCTTGTTTGTTACCTATGTCATTTCTTCCGCAAGCCTTTCACATTGCGGGTTGGATTACGACACTTTCTTTACTGGTTTGCGGCGCAATTTTTACGTGGCAATCCATCGGATTGTATCGTACGCTGGAAATGAAAGCTGCACATCGCCTGATGTTTGGCTCGTTTCTTTACCTACCGGCCGTCCAGCTATCCTGGATGATCGAAAAACTGCTATAAAATGTCAAACATCCAGTTATCCGAAGAAGAATTACGCCGCCTGAGTACCCGTAAAACGCTGCTTTGGTTTGGTATTATCAGCATAATCATGCTGTTTGCCGGACTGACATCCGCCTATATTGTTCGTCAAAGCGAGGGAAAATGGGCGCAGTTTGAACTTCCTAATATGTTTATTGTCAGTACAATAATCATTTTACTAAGCAGTATTCCGATGCAGTGGTCAGTCAGCGCCATTAAAAAGGGCCGTGCGGACAATTTAGTTAAAGGACTGATAATCACGTTTTTATTTGGCACTGCATTTGTATTCACCCAATACCTGGCCTGGAGTGAATTATTCGGACAGGGAATCGCTTTTTCAAGCCGCTTGTCGGATATTAAGGTAGATTATACGTATGTACCTGCAGGTCAGGAAACTGCTGAGCAGGCCGGAGGGATCGGAAACGTTTCGGCTTCCTTTCTGTATGCGATAACCGCCCTGCATATTTTACACCTCGCCGGGGGTATTTTGGCGTTATTTGTTGTACTTTCGCGGTCAGTCAGAAAAAAGTACACCTCCGCCGAATTCTCGGGAGTAAGTATGTGTGCCACGTATTGGCACTTCTTAGGAATTCTCTGGGTGTACCTGTTTTTCTTCTTATTTTTCGTTCGCTAACGGAAACATCCGAAAAAAAAAACGTACAACACTCACCATAATCAACTTCAATTAAATGGCAAGTCACGCAGCTCCCGCAAACCCTTCAAAAATCTGGGGTGGTGGAATCTCTCCCTTCAGCATGACCTGGGGGAAAATGTTCATGTGGATCTTTCTTGTTTCCGATGCGTTCACGTTTTCCAGTCTCCTCATCGCATACGGTTACATGCGTCACCGTTTTTCTGACATCTGGCCGATTCCGGGAGATGTCTTTACCCACTTTCCGTTCATTCACGGTCATGTGCCGCTCGCTTATGTCGGTTTGATGACCTTCATCCTGATCATGTCCTCCGTAACAATGGTGTTGGCCGTTTTTGCCGGTCATAACCTAGATCGCAAAGCAGTATTGAAATGGCTCGGACTGACCATCATTGGTGGATTCATGTTCCTTGGCTCACAGGCATGGGAGTGGTTTCACTTCATTCACGGATCTGAAAAAGGAGCTTACGTATTGGCGGATGGACGCTTTGCACGTACCGACGATCTCGAGCCGGGGGTCCTCATTTTCCAGGATCATTCGAAAGTCGAAGGCGCAGAAGCCCAGGCGCTGATGGAAACAGCTAAGAAAAATATTCACGGAGCTAATCTGACCGAGAACGAATACGGTAACACTCCGTTGTTTGCCAATTTCTTCTTCTTCATTACAGGGTTCCACGGGTTCCACGTATTCAGCGGCGTCGTGCTGAATATCATCGTATTCATACTGGTCTATCAAGGCTTCAACGATCGCAAAAAAGATTATGAACTGGTCGAAAAAGTAGGTCTCTATTGGCACTTCGTTGACTTGGTTTGGGTCTTCGTCTTCACTTTCTTCTACCTCGTTTAATCCTGCAATCTCATCATCATGTCAAATAACCACCACGCAGTTGCCGCTGAAGGCGGACACGATCACGGCACGTTGACCACCAAGCTGATTTGGAGAGTATTTTGGATACTGCTCGGCGTAACGTTGTTCGAAGTCGGTATCGCTTTCACGTCCATACCGAAAGATATCCTGATGTATACGTTCATCGTACTTACGATAGTCAAGTCGTATTACATCGTCGGCTATTTTATGCACCTTAAGTACGAAGCAGTGCCGTTCCGTTGGACGATCCTGCTTCCGTTCATTCTTATTGTATATCTCATCTTCATCGCACTCTACGAAGGTTCCGCGTTGTCGATGTCACCTTTGTAATCTACCATGCCTATTTCCAACAGGATTAAGCTCTTAGTGCCGATTGTAATCCTCGCTTATCCGGTTGCTTTCTGGCTCGCTATTTCCTGCGGTGAAAATCATTTCAAGCGTCTCCCGGTGATTGGTCCTGTTGCGGTGACCACATCGGGAGATTCTGTTTTTCATACGGTGGGTGATTTCCAGTTGACCAATCAGGAGGGTAAAACGATTTCCCAGGCGGACCTGGAAGGTAAAATTTATGTGGCGAATTTCTTTTTTGCCACTTGCAAAACGGTTTGTCCGGATATGAATCAGCACATGCGTCGTATCCAGGAAAAATTCAAAGGCAGTGATGAGATCCGTCTCGTCTCTTATACGGTTGATCCGGAAGCGGATTCGGTTCCGGTCCTCGCCGAATACGCAAGGCAATTAAAGGTTGACAATTCCATGTGGTGGTTTCTCACCGGACCTAAAGATTCCATCTATACGCTTGCCCGCGAAAGCTACCTTTTGCCGGCTGCCCAGCGTATCGCGGAAGGTGATTTTTTCCATTCGCAGGATCTTCTGCTGATCGACAAGGATAAACGGATTCGCGGAATTTATGACGGTACTGAAAAGTACGAAGTGGATACACTGATGGATGAAATCAAAGTGCTGATGCACGAATATTACGAACTCGAGAAAGCAAAATAACTTTACGGCCGGCCGGCTGTTTTATTTTCATAACCGAATACGATGTCACTTTCCGAAAATTTGTCCTCCCGCGAATCTTTTTACAAGCGGTTCATCTGGATTGCTTCCGTAGCGGTATTTGGTGTTGTAGTGCTGCTCTCTCAGTTGCCTAAATCCGCAGCAATACCATCGTGGGCCAAATTCCTCCCTGCAATGAATGCAGTGCTGAATGCCTTGACCACGCTGCTCTTGTTGGTGTCCTTGAGTTATATCCGCAAAAAAAACGTGGAGATGCACAAGAAGCTGAACCTTGCTGCCTGCGCGTTGTCTACACTCTTCTTATTGTCCTATGTGCTTTTTCATTCCTTCGGTGTGGAAACCAAGTTTCCGGTTGATAATCCGATGCGACCGTTGTACTTGTTCATTCTCACTTCGCATATCATCCTGGCTGCTGTGGTATTTCCATTGGTGTTGTTCACGGTTTACCGGGGACTTACCAATCAGGTCACAGCACACCGTAAAATCGTTCGCTGGTCGTACCCGATCTGGTTATATGTAACCGTTACGGGTGTTATTGTATACCTGATGATTTCACCGTACTATAAGTTCTGACATGAAACGTATTGTAGTAATTTTTCTGTTGGGTCTATCGCTGCTGGCTGTTCACGAGGCAGAAGCGCAATGTGCCATGTGTCGCCGGAATGTAGAGACCAATAAGGAAGCCGGACACTCAAAGGTGGGAACGGGTCTGAACAAGGGTATTCTTTATCTCATGTCTGTTCCGTATATCATCGGTGCCGTTGCCATCGGTGTGTGGATGAAGCGCAGGAACGAGCAATCAAAGGCCTAGTAGTTGAGTCTTTACTACTCGAAAAACGGGTCATTTTACAGGTTTATAAAGGCATTACAACCCGGGCCGACTTGCGTCGCCCCCTTCGTTTTTGTACCTTTGCACCCCGTGCCACTCTATAATACATTGGATCGTAATGAATTGCTGAAGAAGATCGCTGGAGAATCTTTTTCACGGATCACCCTTTCTTTTTATCGGTACGTTCAACTCAACGACGTGGAGCAACTGCGTGCCCGCGTGTTTAAGGAGTGGCAGTTACTTGGAATCCTGGGGCGAATCTATATTGCCAGGGAAGGGGTTAACGCTCAAATTTCTATCCCGGAACCGAAGTTCCAGGATTTCAAAGATTGGATGCAGGCCTTCGAGCCGTTCCGAAACATGGATTTGAAAATTGCAGTGGAAGACGACAAGTTCTCCTTTGTAAAGCTAAAAGTGAAAATCCGTCAGAAGATCGTGGCGGATGGTTTGGATGATAATTCGTTTGACGTGACCAATGTGGGCAATCACCTCTCTGCCCGCGAGTGGAACGAGGCGATGGCATCGCCCGATACCGTTGTAGTGGATATGCGCAATGTCTACGAAAGCGAGGTAGGTCATTTCCAAGGCGCTTTGTTGCCGCAGGCAGTCACATTTCGGGAAGAACTTCCGGAAGTATTGCAATTGCTGGAAGATAAAAAAGATAAAAAAATTCTGCTCTACTGCACCGGAGGTGTACGCTGCGAAAAAGCCAGTGCCTATTTACGACACCACGGTTTTGAAGATGTCAATCAACTGAATGGCGGCATCATCTATTATGCCCAGCAAGCTAAAGAAGAAGGTCTTTCGGTTAAATTCCTTGGTAAAAACTTCGTTTTTGATGACCGTATGGGTGAACGTATCACCGACGACATCGTCAGTAAGTGTCACCAGTGCGGAACTCCTTCTGACGCGCATACCAATTGTGCTCATCAGGGTTGTCATGTGTTGTTCATTCAGTGTCCATCGTGCGCTGATAAATTGAACGCATGTTGTTCAGAAGAATGTAAGCACATTCTTTCCTTGCCGGAGAACGAACAACGTGAAATCCGCCGCACCAATCCGATCAAAGACGTACAAACCTTGTACCGTCCAGTTATCAAACCCATCGCCTGACGATCGGTAAATTCCGGTTGGATAATCTCCGGGTGTACATCCTTACATTTTCGGTTTATTTCGGCAATTCAGCCTGCAGTCGGCCATCACTTGGGACGGTGCTGCATTTAATATATCATTTTCATTATCTTTGTGGCAGTTCTTTTACAATCCCTGCAAGGGAACTTATCCAGAAAGGTGGAGGGAATACGCCCTTTGAAACCTTGGCAACCCCGGTAATCTGTAGTACACAGATGAAAGAAGGTGCCAAATCGTTCTTCTGATGACAGAAGGCAGATAAGTCAGTGAGGTCTCATCGTCAACAGCACGCTTCGATCTTCTCTGACTGTCAGAGGAGATTTTTTTTGGATATTCCGCCCAAAGGGTTGTTGGAAGCCATCATGTAATGAAGCAAACTGTGATTACATCTATTGACACTGTTTACCGGGGAATGCCGGTCTACGAAGAATTATTACGTCGCGTATTGGTTATCGATGGTGCTATGGGTACCATGATTCAGCGGTATAAACTGGAGGAGCAGGATTACCGCGGCGACCGATTTCAGTCATTTGAAAAACCACTAAAAGGTAACAACGATTTGTTATGCCTTACGCGTCCGGAAATTATCGAAGCGATTCACCGTCAATATCTGGATGCCGGTGCTGACATTATTGAAACCAACACCTTCAATGCGCAAAAGATTTCACTGGCCGATTACGGCATGGAACCGTTGGCGTATGAAATAAATGTTGAAGCGGCACGAATTGCCCGCAGGGCAGTCGACAGTTACATGAAAGATAATCCGGGCTCAGGTCCGCGTTTCGTAGCCGGTGCTATTGGTCCAACCAATAGAACTGCGTCACTTTCTCCGGATGTAAACGATCCGGGATACCGTGCTACGACGTTCGACGATCTTGTCGATGCCTATGCAGAACAAGTTCGTGGTTTGATAGATGGCGGCTGTGATCTGTTACTCGTGGAAACCATTTTTGATACCCTCAATGCGAAGGCGGCCTTGTTTGCGATAGAGTTGGTATTTGAAGAACGTGCAATTCGTTTGCCGATGATGGTGTCAGGTACGATTACCGATGCCAGCGGACGCACGCTCAGCGGTCAAACCGTGGAAGCGTTTCTAATTTCTGTTTCGCATTTGCCGTTGTTGAGTATTGGCTTGAATTGTGCACTCGGCGCCAAAGAAATGCGCCCGCATATCGAAGAGCTCTCTCAAAAGTCACCATTCTTTGTAAGCGCCTATCCGAATGCTGGGTTGCCGAATCAATTCGGTGAATACGATGAGACGCCGCACCATATGGGGCATCAGATAGAAGATTTCCTGAAGAGCGGATTCATTAATATCGTTGGTGGATGTTGCGGTACAACACCGGATCATATTGCGCATATCGCACAACTCGCGAAATCCATTCCGCCACGACAAATTCCTGAAGTAGCGCCATGGTTGCGTCTGAGTGGATTGGAGGCTGTCGTTTATCGCCCGGAATCCAACTTCATGAATATCGGTGAACGTACTAATGTCACCGGTTCGCGGAAGTTTCTGCGACTCATTAAAGACAATCAATACGAAGAAGCACTGACCATCGCCCGTGATCAGGTTGATGGCGGTGCGCAAGCCATCGATGTGAATATGGACGAAGGAATGCTGGATGCTTCCTTTGCAATGACACGATTCCTGAACCTGATGGCATCGGAACCGGACATTGCGCGCATTCCGTTGATGATTGACTCGTCCAAGTTTCCTGCTATTGAAGCGGGATTGAAATGTTCACAAGGGAAAGCGATTGTGAATTCCATTTCTTTAAAAGAAGGTGAAGCTGAGTTTGTTCGTCAGGCCAAATTGATTCGGCGGTACGGTGCAGCAGTCATCGTAATGGCGTTCGATGAAAAAGGCCAGGCGGATACGTTGCCACGTCGTATTGAAATTTGTGAACGTGCGTATCGGATTCTTACTGAGAAGGTTCACTTTCCTCCGCAAGATATCATCTTCGATCCGAATATTTTTCCGGTCGCTACCGGCATGGATGAGCACCGAAAAAATGCGGTTGACTTTTTCGAAGCTACTCGATGGATAAAAAATAATTTACCGCACGCTAAGGTCAGCGGAGGCGTAAGTAATGTTTCATTTTCTTTCCGGGGTAACGACACGGTACGAGAAGCTATTCATGCCGCGTTCTTATACCATGGAATTCAGGCGGGCATGGACATGGGGATCGTCAACCCCGGACAATTGCAGGTGTACGATGAGATTCCTAAAGATTTACTCGTCCTCGTTGAAGATGTGTTGCTGGACCGCCGCGATGATGCTACGGAACGGCTGATTGCACATGCGGAAACGCTGAAGGGTGTGGTTGGAAAGAAGGAGGAGAAAGAAGAAGTATGGCGTAGCGAGACCGTCGAGAAGCGTCTGGCGCATGCGTTAGTAAAAGGCATCACCGATTTCATTGAAATCGATTTGGAGGAAGCGCTGACCAAGTATCCCAAGCCATTACACCTGATAGAAGGCCCGTTGATGGACGGTATGAATGTCGTTGGCGATCTTTTCGGAGCCGGCAAGATGTTTTTACCGCAGGTGGTTAAGAGTGCACGGGTGATGAAGAAGGCGGTAGCGTACCTGGAACCAATGCTGAATGCGGCTGATGGCGGAGTCGTTCGCGCCAATGCCGGAAAAGTATTGTTGGCTACCGTCAAGGGCGATGTGCATGATATCGGTAAGAACATTGTTGGTGTAGTATTGGCGTGCAACAACTATCAGGTAATTGATATTGGAGTTATGGTGCCCGCGGAGAAAATCCTGGAAGCTGCACGAAAGGAAAACGTGGATGTCATTGGCCTTAGCGGACTGATTACACCGTCGTTGGATGAGATGGTGCATGTAGCCAAGGAGTTGGAACGAGAAGGATTCTCGGTTCCTCTACTTATCGGTGGCGCGACTACATCAAAGGTTCATACTGCTGTAAAAATAGAACCCCATTATTCGCAGCCGGTGATCCACGTGAATGATGCTTCCCGAAGTGTGCCGGTAGTCAGTCAGTTGTTATCCAAAGAGCAGCGCCGTGAATTTGTGGCCACCACACGTGCCGAGTACGAGCGTGTTCGAGAGTACAACCGTCTTGCCAATTCACCGGATAAATACTTGTCGATCGAAGAAGCGCGTTCTAAGAGTTTCACGACGGATGAGGATCTGAAAATCGTTGCGCCGAGGGAGCAGGGGATAATGGTGTTTGACGATTATTCGTTGCAAGATATTGCCGAATATATCGACTGGACTCCGTTTTTTCATGCTTGGGAATTGAAAGGTGTTTATCCAAAAATTCTCGACGATCCTTCTCAAGGCGCTGAAGCCATGAAATTGTTTACTGATGCCAAGGTAATGCTGGATCGTGTCATTGCCGAAAAATGGTTAAAGGCACGTGCAGTAGCAGGTGTTTTCCCCGCCTTGGCTACAGGTGATGATATTGAGGTAATGGATGCTACCGGACAACACCCTGTCGCGATGTTTCACACGTTACGGCAACAGACACGCAAGCCGGATAGTCAGCCTAATATTGCGCTCGCTGACTTTGTGTTGTCCCGTGAAAAAGCTGTAGAAGGTCAAACCGATTATATCGGAGCGTTTGCTGTAACGGCCGGAATCGGTATAGACGCGTGGGTCGAGAAATTCGAAAAAGATAACGATGATTATTCTGCGATTTTATTGAAAGCGATTGCTGACCGATTAGCAGAAGCATTCGCGGAGTTGTTGCATAAGCGTGTTCGTCGTGAATTCTGGGGCTATGCAGCGGATGAACAGCTGACAAACAAAGAGCTGATCAAGGAGGAATACCGCGGAATTCGGCCGGCTCCCGGCTATCCTGCACAACCTGATCATACGGAAAAGATCACCTTATGGAAATTGTTGGAGGTGGAAAAACATACCGGCATTCAACTGACCGATAGTATGGCCATGTTTCCTACCGCTTCGGTTAGCGGACTTTATTTCGCGCATCCGGAAGCCCATTACTTTGGATTAGGTCGTATCTCAAAAGATCAAATAACGGATTATGCAAGACGGAAAGGAATGTCTATACATGAGACCGAACGCTGGTTAGGCTCGGTGTTGGGATATTAATTCTTCAGCAACGCTTGTTTGATTTTATTGAATTAAGTAATTTAAACGTATGAAGTCTCTGCTGCTTTTTGGTTTTTCATGTTTGATGATGCTATCATCCTGTAGGAAAGACGAAGTGTGCGGAAATTGTGGTCCCCAATCAGTTGGTTTTGTGCTAGCGGGCGACAGTGCCTCGGTATATGGTGTGTACACCCGCTTTCAACCTATGCTTGAGATTATTGCGCCGTGGCACTCTGGCGCTTCTGCTGATGTTGATCTGAATGATGATGGCGTTATCGATATTACGATTGCTACTGCATGGATGATCTCGCCCGGCGGATTAAATGCTCGCCAGGCATCACTGAGTACATTAAATGATGGTGTCAAGTTCCGCTATAGTTGGTGGGCGGACACTACAATTTCATGGTATGTTACCACGCCCTTCGGAGGCATTACTTATTATGAGAATTATAATAATGCCACCAGTTATCCTTCCAATGCAGTGATGTATCCTCTCGTTGATTCTGCTATTGCTCGCTTATCCTTTGCAGATACCATAGCCGTGTCACACGGCGATTGGCTTTCCGGTAATTTTTCCTTGGCACAATCCAATTTCACGTCGAATGGCACGACCTCCAGTTCTGTCGTGTTAGGTAATTTTAGCAATTCCACACCAGCTTATGTAGCATTCAAGGTGGAGCTTGCTGATCGTGTCGATTATGGCTGGCTGGAAATGTATGTTACTAATTGTTCCGAGGTGCATATTACGCGCAAAATGATCTTCAGGGCGAACCTGTAGTCTTGAAATTTTCTGAGCATCATTTTTTTTGGTTTTAGTAGAAATACTAATCACTTTTCTTGCTTAAAATAACTGAATTAAAATTCACTGCAGTTTACCTTTCCATAGTACTTTGTCGTTATTGCTGATAAATCAATTTTGACGTAAACAGCACTTGATGACGCTAAAAAGAAGTACTGTTTCAAGGAATGGCTCACGCCTTAAATAAGGTATGGATACATACCGTTTGGACTACGAAACACAGATCACCCGTTTTAAAACAGGAGATAGAGGAGGATTTATATAGGTTTATCAAGGTGCAGTTCGAAGAGCTGGATTGTCCTGCGCGTATTGTTAATGGGATGCCTGATCATATTCATTGTCTATTTATGTTGCATCCTACAAGATCAATAGCTGAAGTGATCAAGCAAGTAAAGGGGAGTTCTTCACGATACATCAATACCGAAAATTTGGTGGCCGGAGGGTTTTCTTGGCAGGTTGGTTATGGTGCATTTTCGGTATCATACGGTATTTTAGACAAGATCTATTATTATATAAGGAATCAGAAGAAGCATCATGCTGCTAATCGTAAGGATCCAATCGAATGGTAAGTAAGCCACGAAACTCCCAGCAAGCCACGAAACTCCCAGCCAGCCACGAATTAATTCGTGGCTGGCCAGCACTACCCAGCATACCACGAAACTCCCAGCAATTCGCGATTTAATTCGTGGATTGCCAATAACCATGTAAACCTTTACCTCCTTATCTTCGTGTTACCTATCAAATAACCATAACCATGAAAAAACTATTACTTGTACTGTTCATGCTGATCGCCGTTGGTCGAATTTCGGCTCAAAACTGCGCTTTTACAGCTTATTCCAATCCCAGCGGTGTGACACTGTATGCGGATACTAACTTAAGCCCTTCTAATACGAACTATCTGTGGACCTTTTCCAATGGATTGACGGCCACCGGCTTTAATCCGACCGTTGCCCTGGCTCCGGGCGCCTATTCCGTTTGTATTGACTACGTCAACGGCGCACTCGGCACTACCATTTGTTCCTACTGTGACTCTATTTATGTTGGCGGCGGAACAACCTGCAATTTTATGATCATGTCCACGCCGGGTTCTAACCTGGTTGACTTTCACGTTACCGTTCCTGCCGGACAAATGGCACAATGGAGCTTCGGTGACGGTACTAATGGTACAGGCTCTACGCCTTGGCATAATTATGCCAGCCCCGGCACATATCAGGTGTGCGTTCAACTGATTGATATGGTTTCCCAGGTGGTTACCTGCACCTCTTGTCAGACCCTCACCTTGCCGCCAGCCAGCAATAACTGCAACTTCAACGCGGTTCCCGATTCTATGAATGGTTTGACCTATTATTTCTATGCATCGCCTGCTTATCAGGGCTCTACCATTTCATGGACCTTTGGCGATAATACTTCCGGCGTAGGGTCATTTGTTTCTCATACGTATGCTTATAATGGTGTATTTGTAGCTTGCATGAATGAGACCGACAGCGCTGGAGTTCTATTGTGCTCTTCTTGTGTAAGCATGTATGTGGATTCAGTAGGGAATTGCGGTATCAACGCAGTGAATCTTCAAGGCTCCACGTATTCCTTCAGTGTGCCAAGTCCGGTGATGAACGGAAATCTTGTTTCTTGGGATTTTGGTGACGGAACTACAGGAACAGGCAGCACAGCGTATCACTCCTACACTACTTCAGGTATCTTCAACGTTTGTGTGACCATAACGGATTCTACCGGATGGCAAATCTGCTCCAACTGTACAACTGTTGTCGACTCCTTCAACACTTTCAATTGTAATATTTTGTTCTCGCCTATGGGACAAAATACATTTTTGTTTTCGGTGCCATCGAACCCTTCAGCGTCAGGTTATGTTTGGGATTTCGGTGATGGAACTACAGGATCCGGTAATAATGTACAACATACATACGCGGCCCCAGGCGTTTATAACGTAACGGTGAATGTCACCGGTCTTGGTATGATATTATGCACATCAATTGTGACAGTTGCCGTATCAAATCCAGGTCCGACATGCAGTGCTTATTTCATGTCCAGTGTTCAGGCGATGGATGCCTATTTCGTTGATCTTTCAACAGGAACCTCTCCGAGTACCAGCTATTCCTGGGATTTCGGCGACGGTTCTCCGATTTCCACACTTCGTTTTCCGCAGCATACCTACCCACAACCCGGTTTCTACATGGTGTGCCTGACGATCAGCGACGGATTGTGTGTCGATACGTTCTGCTCCATGGTGCAAGCTGACACAGCATTGATTATTAATCCGGGCTGTCAGGCATACTTTGCCACCGTGCAGTTGGCTCCTTACCAGTTGGCCGTTATCAATTTCAGTAATGGAATGAACCTGAACTTCGCCTGGGATTTTGGCGATGGCAGTACTTCTAACCAAGCTTACCCAAGTCATCAGTATGCCAACACAGGTTCGTATAACTTATGTCTGACGGTTTCCGATATGAACGGTTGTACGGACACGTATTGTGATACGATTTCCGTTGATTCGATGGGGTACATCTTCCGTTCACTGCCTGGATTTACCATTTCGGTGTTGTCTCCTTCGATGTTGTCGGCCGGCATCAACGACGATATTCGTCCGCTGCGATTCACGGCATATCCAAATCCGGTAAATGATCTCCTTACGCTGGAGCGTGATGTAAATGCCAATGGAACGGCAAATTATCGCATCATCAACCTGCAAGGTGCAGTGGTGCTTAACGGAACTATCGATGCGAGCATTGCCACGCTCTCCTTAGGCACATTAGCACAGGGCGCCTACCTGCTTGAAGTGGTGGAGTCTAATGGTTACCGCAGTTACCGAAATCTGATTAAGTACTAATTTCCTGTTTCTGTTTGTGGTTGGAGAGCAGGAGATTATCTCCTGCTTTCTTTTATCCCCACATTGCCATGCAACCAACGGAAGAATTATTGCAGCGTTGCTGTAAAGATGATCGAAGAGCTCACCTGGAACTTTACCGGATGAGCTTTTCGTTTATTTTTTCCGTATGTCGCAGGTACCATCATAATAAAGACGATGTGGAGGCGGCATTGAATGCCGTTTTTTTCAAAGTCATTGTTGGAATGCGCAGCTACCTCAAAAAAGATAAAAAAGTGCCTTTTGATTTATGGGTTCGTCGTATCGCCTTGAATCATATCACCGACGAATATCGAAAAAATAAAAAGTACCGCGATTTACTCGATCAGTCTGTTTCTGCAGATCAATTTGCTGAAACGGTTTTTGATAACAGTGATTTCTCGGTAGCAGACGAGGATACTGTACTTCGGGCAATCGATAAGCTTCCGGCAATGGGCAAAGCGGTATTTAATCTGCACATCGTCGAAGGCTTCAAGCACGAGGAAATCGCTGCATTACTTGATATTTCTCCGAATACTTCTAAAGTGCATCTGCATCGGGCCAAAAAACAGCTGCAGGAAATCCTGCGACCTACTCCTAAAAAAAATCTAATTGTTTCTAATGATGAAACCAATGGATAATAATTTTCAACTCGACCCTGAAAAATCCTGGTCGAAATTAGAGCCGCAACTGGAAGGGCATTTCCGGGAAAAACGGAAACGCCGATTTGTTTGGTTGTTTTTTTTCGGATTGTTTATCGTCGTTTCGGGCGGGATCGCTTACTATACCACTACGCCTGAGGCTGTGAAGAAAATGGAAGTGATTCAGGAGGAAACGCAGCCTTTCGCGTTGCCCGCAACTGCAGCAAGAGAGAAATCAACCGTAAAATCTTCCGCCAATATACTTGTTACCACTCCTCAGGCAGCACTTTCCATTCCTGCGCGAAGCGCCGATCCAATCACACTTGATCGGAAAGCTAGTACGAAAAAAGCGGTTGCAACAGCTGCCAATGGAAGTGCCGCGGCACGCGTTGAGCATGAAAATATTGATAACGACCAGGTGGTTACAAGTACTTCGCTCCCAATTCCGCCGCTTGCGTCGCTTACGTTGGAGCCGGTAATAGCGCCTGCCGTTGCCTTGACCGATCAGGCTCAGAAAGAAGTGCAAGCCACGAAGACAGACGCCGGGGAAGCAGAGGCTTCAAAAAATAAATCAGCGTCAGAATCTGCAGCGGCGGATTCAACCAGAAGTATAACCACTGTCGTCGATTCGATTGCTCCTACAGCGACGTTAGTGACGTCTACTGACACGTTTACAACAAAAATAATTCCGCTCCTCCTACATCCGGAACGTAAATGGTATGTTGGTGTATATGGCGGTGCTTTCCAGGTTTCAAAGAGCTTACAAGCGCCCTATTCGGATTGGGTAGATCGTCGATTAGACGAAGAAGATAATTCGTTGGGTAATGCTTGGGGAGTTTCTGTTGCAACTTCGCGATCGTCCTGGACCTTTGGTGCAGGATTCGAATATGCGCGTTACGGCGAGCAGACGCGTTATTCTCCGTTCAGCTATCAGGAAGTGACCCAAGACAGTTTGCTGTGGAGTTATATCTACGATGCCACTGATACTTTTTATGTCAGCGGTAACCAAATTTTTCTCCGGGATCTAACGCCTAACTTGATTGACAGTAATTCAACGACAGTGACAGATACCGTTGTGCAATTCACCACTGATGGATCCATTGCTGCTCGCAACGGAAAGGTCTACTGGAGCTATGTGGAGATCCCAATTTCGGTGGGGTATGCTTGGCGAAAGGGAAAGTGGAACTTCGGTGTTCAAGGTGCGGTTGTTCCGGCACTGCTTCAGCGATCCTCGGGATACTATTTATCCACGGATGAAACAGGAGTGCTTGCTGCTGATAGAATAGCTGCCGTAAGCCGTTTTGTAATTGGTGCGCGGCTGGGTTTGAGTTTCGAATATGCGATCAATAATCGCTGGATGTTGCATGTTGATCCGCAATGGCGTCGACAATTGACTTCGGTCTACGGCGACGAAAATATCGATCAACGGTACACAGCGATAGGAGCAACAATGGGAGTACGCGTGCTGCTGAAATAGCCGGCCCGGGGACCTTTTTTAGTTAATAGCCTTAAAGTTTCATGAGCTTCGCAATTTGCTCGCGGATATGGCGTTTGAAGGCCGGAGACCCGTTGATTTTTATCTCTCCTAAAAATCCCATCACAAAACGGCTGACCGGTTTCAAGTCGTAAACGGTCGTTCTGAAACGATACTTGGCAGTTCCTTGCATTCGTTTAATCGATAATGCGGTTTGAGGATATTCTTCGCGCAGTATTACGCATGCCCGCAGGGAAAGCGTCAGGTCAATTTCGAATTTCTTGTTGCTGTTGGCAAATCCGAAAACATCGTGCGGCTCGTACTTGTGTTTTGCCGCGTGCTTGATGTGGTTTTTCGTAATGACAACGTCCGTTATTCGTTCGATGTTGAAGTATTTGTTTTTACCGGATTCCAATTCGTAACCGACCAGATTCTGGTAGCTGTCGGTAAAGCGGATGGGCTCCACCAGTCGGTCGCTTATTCCGTTAGAGTTGGCAGAGTGGTATTGTTTCAATACTACTTGCTTCTTGTGCTGAATACCTTCATTCAGCTTCTGGACAATTTGTCCGAGGTGAGCACGCAGCAACAGATTGCCGGCAATCTGTAGATCCGAATTGACATAGAGCTTTTTAAGGATGCTTTCGCTCAACCGGTTCTTTTTACCAACGGTTAATAATAATTCATGTAAAAATTGCGCTTCATCCCCGGTGAAAACCAATTCGTGGAGGTCGGCCTCTACGGTTTCGATAAAGACACGAAAGCCGGAGTCACGCTGTACGCGAAATCCTAGTTCTTCCAGTAAATCGAGGTAACGGTATACCGTTCGCTCGCTGCTGGTAAGAATTTCGCTTAACTGGCGAATTGATTTGGCGGGACGGGCCTTTAAAAGCGTGATCAGTTGAAGAACCCGAAGAATCTTATGCTGGTTGTGCATGCTACCCCTAATTTAACCAATAAATTTTATTCGGGTCAAGAGTTTGACCCTAATTGTCAAAAATAGATTCGATTTTTGTCGCGGACTTAATTTCAGAAAGTAATCAGGTGCTTTTTTAAAGACTGACTCCACACGTCCGGTTCGCAGCGGATACACACTCATTTCTTTACCACTTTTCTGCACCGGAAATGGGTGTGTATTTTACTAGTGTTAAATGGCTGATTTCATGAACGATTAACGGTTTTTGGGAGCATTGGGCCATTTCTCAGGTCGCTGACTTTTAGCTAACTTTGCACCTGCATGGGCAATTCAATTTTCCGCCGGTTACTTTACTTTTTTCTGGGCATCTCCGTATCGACAGCGGCGCAGACCGAATGGTCGTTAACAAAATGCATCGATTACGCACTGGAGCACAACCTTCAAGTTCGTCAGTCTGCCCTGAACGTTGATCAGAGTAAGTCGGTGCAGGATCAGAGTTATGCCAATTTCTTTCCCAGTCTGAACGGACAAATAGGCCACAATTATTATTGGGGACGATTCATTGACCCTTATACCAATATTTATACCAACCAGGAAGTGCAATCCAGTAACTTGGGACTAAGCGCTACGGTGTCGCTCTTCCAGGGCTTCCAGCTTCAGGCAACGCTCAGTCAGAGCAAACTGAATTACATGGCCAGCCGAAAGGAGCTGGATAAAATCCGAAATGATATTTCACTGAATGTGGTGGCTGCGTATTTGCAGGTACTGTATAATCAGGATCTATATGACGTATTGGTAGGACAGGTAAAAGCTACCGCTGATCAAGCGTCCCGTATGCGTCGGATGTACGAACTCGGCAACGCTTCCAAAGCGAACTTGCTCGATCTTGAAGCTCAACTTGCAGCAGACTCTTCCTCCCTGGTGAGCGGACAAGCTCAAGTGGATCAGTCGTTGCTGTCGCTCCTTCAATTACTCGAGATGGATACGGTCAGAGATTTTCGTTTGGAAAAGCCGGCGCAGTTTGTCGTGCCGGAACTCGCTGCGGATATTACGACAGAGTTTATCTATGCAGCGGCCTTACAAACCCAGCCGGAAATTCAAAGTTCAGAATACCGCAGATTGGCAGCGGCCAAAGGATTAGCGGCCGCAAAAGGCGCCCAGTATCCGCGTCTGTTTCTATCTGGCAATTGGAACACCAATTATTCCACGTCCAACCGTCAGGTGTCTGACGTAACGTTTGGTCCGCCGTCCATTTATCCCTCCGGCTTCACTTCTGGCGGAGATTCTGTCTTTACCGTAGCAGCTAATCCGGTCACTACGTTTACTGAGGTGCCTTTTTGGGATCAGCTTGATAAAAACCGAGGTACAGGATTAGGCATTTCGTTGCAATTGCCTATTTTCAATAACTGGTCGGCACGCAACAATATTACTCGTTCGCGAATTGCGCTGGAGCAGTCCCAGCTGAACGACGAGATTACACGCAACAATCTCTATAAAAGCGTACAGCAGGCCGTCCTTGACGCTGTTTCCGCCCGCCGTAAATACGATGCCAATCTTCGCAGTGTAGCCAGCTTGCGCGAAGCGTCTTCGTTCAGCCGTCAGCGCTTCGAGCTCGGACTTATTAATACTTATGAATTTGCACTTGCGGTGAATAACCTGGCACGTGGAGAAGCAAATCTACTCCAAGCCAAATACGATTATTTGTTCCGCTTGAAACTACTCGATTTTTACCAGGGAAAACCATTAAGATTCTAATTCTTCGATGAAACGTAAACCCAATTTTTTGAAATGGCTGATCATTGCCGTTGTTGTGCTACTAGTGATTGCGCTCGTTGGTAAACGAATGGGCTGGGTAGGTGGTGAGGATAAGCAGGAGGTCGTTGTAGAACAGGTGACCAAACGCAATATCACGGAAGTGGTATCGGCCAGCGGTAAAATTCAGCCGGAAGTGCAGGTGAAGATTAGTCCTGACGTTTCCGGCGAGATCGTGGAGTTGAATGTTAAAGAAGGAGATCGCGTTAAGAAGGGGCAATTGCTGGTTCGCATTCTGCCGGATATCTATCAGTCTTACGTTGAACGTTCCGTGGCAGCCGTCAATTCTTCCCGCGCCCAATTAGAAAATTCACGTTCGCGCATTCTGCAAGCGGAATCGCAACTCTCGCGCTCCAAGGCCAATTACGACCGTAATAAGCAACTGTTTGAGGAGAAACTTATTTCTGCTTCGGAATGGGAGCAAGTGAAGTCATCCTGGGAAGTGGCCGTAGCCGAAGTAGCTGCCGCCAAGCAAGCTGCCGATGCTGCCGGATTCGGGGTACGTAGTGCCGAAGCTTCGCTGAAAGAAGCAAACGATAACTTACGCAAGACCTCCATCTTCGCGCCGGTCGATGGTACCATTTCCAAACTGAATGTTGAAAAGGGAGAGCGCGTAGTCGGAACCTCCCAGATGGCCGGAACCGAAATGATGATTCTGGCAGATCTCAATGAAATGGAAGTTAACGTTGATGTCAATGAGAACGATATTGTCCGCGTGAATATCGGTGATACCGCAATCGTTGAAGTGGATGCCTATCTGGGAAAAAAATTCAAAGGCATTGTTACTGAAGTGTCCAATTCTGCCAATATCACCGGTATGAGTGCAGAACAGGTTACTAACTTCACGGTCAAGGTTCGTATTCTGCGTGAATCTTATGCGGAAGTCGTAGATAGCTTGCATCCGGAGCGCAGCGTTTTTCATCCCGGTATGTCTGCTACGGTCGATATCATGACACGCAGTATTAACGGCGTACTTGCTCTTCCGATCCAATCGGTCACCACGCGCGACACAGCGACAGCCAGTACATCGACAGAGGAAAATGGGGAAGCTGGTATTTCCGGTGGATCGGAAGCTGTAGAACGGGAAATCGAATGTGTCTTCGTCGAATTGAATGGCACGGTGCAGCTTCGTCCGGTGAAAACCGGTATTCAGGATAACACGTATATTGAAATCAAGGAAGGGCTGAAAGCCGGTGAACGAGTAGTCAGTGGTCCGTACTCCGCCATTTCCAGAATGTTGGAAAACGATGACGCCGTAGAAGTAGTGGCGAAGGATCAATTGTACAGTGGAAATAATAAATAACCCAAGAAGGATGATTGCATTGCCGTAATTCGGCACGAAATCCGGATCAATTATGGCAACTTTTCTTGCAATAGAATCTTCCACAGCAGTATGTGCTGTTGCTGTAGTAAAAAATGGTACAGCGGTTGCTGCCCGAACAACTAGTGAAGCATATGCGCACGCCGAAAAACTTGCCGTATTTATACAGGAGGTGATCCGCGAATCTGGAGTAGGCTTATCGGAAGTAGATGCTGTAGTAGTCAGCGGTGGACCGGGCTCTTATACCGGTTTACGGATTGGAGTAAGTACAGCAAAAGGTATTTGCTGGGCGCTGGATAAGCCATTGATTGCCGTACCCACATTGCTGGCCATGGCTGCCGGCGCAAAATCACAGCTGCAGTGGTCTGCACCATTTTTGCTCTGTCCGCTAATCGATGCGCGACGAATGGAAGTCTATACGGCAACTTTTGATGAACAGCTTGCGGAAGTTCGTTCGCTGTCCGCTACTATTGTGGACGAGAACGCTTTCACTGCGTTACTGGATAAACATATTGTTTACTTTTTTGGCGACGGCATGGCTAAATGCAAACCGATGTTGGAGCAACATCCGAATGCACGTTTTCTGGACAGCTTTCAGATGGATGCAGTGCATTTGATTCCGATTGCTGACCAGCGCTTCGGTCGTGGCGATACGGATCACGTTGCCTTGTATGAGCCGCACTATTTCAAAGAGTTTGTCGCAGGGAAGGGTTCGCAATCGCCGGCTCAGTAAAAAGTAAATTCCGGATGACGTTCTTCCTGTAACGTGTTACTCAATTCCAGGAAGTTTCGGCAGCCCGTCCGCTGATAGAGTTTCCAGAACAGTTTGTCTATCGTTTTATGGCTGACGTGCAATTCGTCACCAATTTCTGTGGCAGTTTTTCCTTGTTGCCGTAAGCGGATCGCTTTCTTTTCGCGCTCATCCAATTGTTTCAGCAGTGAAGTGCTGCTTGCTTTTTTCCATTGGTGCAATAAAGCGGTTCCAATCAAATGATTGTAGTGGTAGCCGTAGGTTTTTACGTCGTGAAACGCCTGTTCGATGTCGGCTCCTGAATAACCGTCGGTGATAATCGCGTTAATGCCGCTGTCTAATAAGGATAGGCACGATAAGTGATCCAGTTGCTGTCCGGCAATCCAGCCCACCAGCAGCGCCGCAGGATATTGCTGCCGTAATCGTTGTAACGCAGGTTTTTCAAATTCCTTAAGTGGATCAAGGTAGCATAGAATTTCCGGTGCTTCCGTCGGTAAACTGCGTAGCAGGGAACGTTCGATGATGTAAACCGGCTCCCTTTCATTGGAAAAGCGGATGCGCTGCGACCAAAGTTGAGCACTTGGGGTGAAGGCGATACTAAATAGCTGGTGTGTCATAGCGATTAATTTTGTTCAAATTTCTGACCACAAAATCCTGCATACATCCGCTATCTGCGGATATGTGACACTCAGCCGTTGCTTTCTCCTAACAAAAGCGGATTAATGAGTCTTGTCGTGATAACTCTACGATGCTGTAGAAATGTCTTCCCGCTGCTGCGCTGCTGTGCTCTTATTTTTGTCGGGTGCTTCGGAACGAATCGGAAGCGACAACTTTAAAACATGGAACGTGGTATGAAAAAAATCAAAAAGAACCTGGCAACACTCGTATTGATTATCGCGCTTTTGCCCTCAAACGATGCGAAGGCGGTAAAAATAACATTTGGTACAAAATGTCATCCGGATGGTACGGGAGCTTGTGTTGGTGAGCGCGGAATTTGTTTGATTATAGAAATGCGTAAAGTGGATCCGGCACATCGAGTTTTTCATCCAAATAGCTTACTCGGTGATGATATGGCGTTAGGTGATTTGGTATTGTTATCGAGAACTACTATGCGACTGGATATCATGGAACAGCGTTCGGATGCGGAGCTTAACGGTGAATTTATTGTAGAAAGCGACATACGATTGAACGATGAGATTTGTCGTGAATTAGGTGTCAATACCGCTACTATTCGCGCCGGTATTTATTCAGTGGATTACAGTATGATGCGCTACGGTGCGGTCGTATTGAATATCAGTACACAATAATAGCTTTCAAGTGGTTGGTTGTTTATAATGATGCAACGGTCTGGGGTTGTAATGGAGGGTCGTGTTCGGAGAAGGGTAGGCGATTCGGAGTGCCTTTCATTCGCCCTCGTCCTTGCGTCAGAAATACAGTCGCTATATGAAAACAATAATACCGAAAATGCCAATCGTCCTTCTGGCGATAATGAGTTTGTTTTACGCGGGCTGCACGATTCAAAAGCTACCGGTTCGTCCGCCGGACGATGGCTATTATTCCTTGTCGGAGCAACAGCGCCACCACCTGGACGAAGCCAGTGAATCGCAAGGATGTTGTTCGGAAGTAAACGCCGGTGATGTGGCGATGATCTGCAGTAAATACAAACTCACCTGGATTACGTTGTTGGCATCGTGGTGTCCGCATTCTAATGGGGTGGAGCAGCAATACGGAAACTGGCATAATCAAGGGCTGTCAGGTTCGGTAGTATGGTTGCCGGTTTACTTGGACTATAATGCAAAACGGATTCATGGTGCATCATTCCAATCCAATGGCAAAGAATCTTATCGCGTTCTTTCCCGGTCGGTTTACGGCGGAAGTGAATGGGAAAAGGAGAAATACTTTTATGAAGAACTCACCGGGAAAAAGTTGGTGACACCGGCCGTTCCGTTACACTTGATTTTTGACAGCAATACACATTTGCTTTTTAAACAATCAGGAACGGTGGCTGATCCGGTGGAATTAATCCGGCAACTGTTGGATGAATTAAACGGATAGTTCGTAATCAAAGCGTATTTCGGATGACTACTTTTCGTTCTTGCCGGAACGTTGAAGTAATACTATCGCCTCGTGTGCAGACATTACCGGCAATTGGCAGGCGCCGTTGGTGCAAACGTAAAACAAAGTGGATCCGGATTGATAACGATTGGTCAACAGCGGCAAGGAAGAGGCACTGTTGCTGCCGGCAAGAAGTACATGTGGCAGGTATAACGACCGTAAATAAAGTCCTTCATCAAGTGCTTTGTCGCCGGTAACGACTAACTCATGATAGGGGTACGTAAACCACAGTAACAGTTGTGCCCAATTCGAATACGCCGATCCGTAACGTGGCATATCACGCACCACGATTTGCAGCGATTGCCGTGCACGGTCTGTAAGCTCTGTATCACCAAGTAAATGTCCGAGTTGGAAAAGAACTTTGGCCAATACCGAGTTTGCCGCGGGTATCACATTGTCGTGCACTTCGAGTTTACGGGTGATCAGTTGCGGTTCAAGGTCATTCGTGAACCAGCACAGTCCGGTATCAGGATCGGAGAAGTGTTTCAGCGTGTATTGAACAAGTGACTTAGCTTTCTCGAGCCACGACTCGTTAAACGTGGAACGGTACAACGATAGTAGTGCCTGTGCCAGCAAGGCATAATCTTCCAGGAAGCCGGGGCCCTTTTGTTTGTCTACCGTTCCGGCATGGATGAGTCTGCCATCGTCGCTAAGCATATTGTCCAGCAGCCAGCGTGCTGCTTGTTCAGCGCGCTGCAGATAAGTTGCTTCGCCGGTGCTGTCGTAGGCATCACACCATGCGGTGATCATCAAGGCATTCCAGGAAGTGAGGATTTTATTATCAAGCCCCGGACGAACCCGCTGCGCGCGAACAGCCAGCAGCTGTTCCTTGCATTGCACTACTATCGATTTCCAGTCAGCGGTGGAAAGTCTATGTTTTGCAGCAAAATCTTCGTCGCTGCTTGTGCGTAATAATATATTTCGACCGTGCTCCCAAAGTCCTTTGCCGTTGACAGCGTAATAATCTTGAATCAACGAAGCAATGTCATGTGTTTCGGACGCGGGAAAATCAACGTTAGATAGCTCTTCGACTGTCCATGTGTAAAATTTCCCTTCTTCCCCTTCCGAATCGGCATCAAGCGCCGAGTAGCATACCCCTTCCGGAGCAGTAAGTTCTCGTTCTATGAAAGACAGTGTTTCGGTGACGATTTCACGGTAGAGCACTTTTCCGGTACGCTGATACGCTTTGGCATACAACGAAATCAGTTGCGCATTATCGTACAACATTTTCTCGAAATGCGGAACTTTCCATTCACTATCTACGGAGTACCGTGCGAATCCACCGCCGATTTGATCGTAGATACCGCCGTAAGCCATTTTATCCAAGGTCAGTTCGACATGTTGCAACAGCGCAGGATCATCGGTGACGTACTGGTAGTGAAGCAGGAATTCGTAGTTGTTGGGTAGCGGGAACTTCGGCGCCCGGTTGGGTCCGCCTTCGAGGTGGTCGAATTGACGCTTCCAATTCTCGACAGTTTCGTGCAGTGGTTGACGGGAAAGCGGCTGGTCGTCGTGCAGGGTGACGAGGTCGGAGCGGTGCATGCCGGTGGTTAATTCATCAGCATATTGATGCGCTTTAACGGGGTCTTGGCGGTAAAAGGCAGCGAGTTGTTGCAACACTTTGTTCCAGTTGGCGTTCGGAAAATAGGTGCCGCCGTAGAGCGGACGACTGTCGGGCAGTGTGAAGCAGTTGAGTGGCCAACCTCCTTGTCCGGTCATGAGCTGCACGGCACTCATATAGACCTGATCAATATCCGGGCGCTCCTCACGGTCTACTTTGATACAGACAAAGTGGTCGTTCATCAGTTGAGCCGTGATGGCGTTCTCAAAACTTTCATGTTCCATCACGTGACACCAGTGGCACGCTGAATAGCCAACCGAAACAAGCACGAGTTTGTTTTCCTGTCGTGCTTTCTCCCATGCCTCCTCGCACCACGGATACCAATCGACAGGATTGTTGACGTGTTGGAGCAGGTAAGGGCTGGTTTCCCCGAGAAGGTGGTTGGGCATAGGGGCGAAGTTAGGGAATATTTCAGTCAGCGGACTTCAGCGCTTCGGCGCTTCGACAAGCTCAGCGCAAGCAAGCTCAGCGCAATTCAGCAGCATAAAGCACCCTGAGCGTAGTCGAAGGGTGCGGTGCTTCAATATTCAGTTTGCTGTCAATTGCAGACTGCCTTCAACTACTGACCAAATCCAATACATTTTCTGTTTTCTTGTAGTGCTTCCGCCGCTTTTTGGTCAATCAGGAAGTCCAATGCCTGTTCGATGGTTTCAAAGCGTTGATCATATTTTAATTCCAACGCTACAATTCTACTTTGAAGATCATAGTGTTCAATCGCCAGATGTCGTAAATGGATAAATGCCCGCATTATGGCGATATTCATCGCTATAGCAATTTCACTGTTAAGTATTCCTGAAAGCATGGCTACACCATGTTCGGTGAATGCGAGCGGTAGATATTTGCGATGTTTTCCACGCCCACTTTTTAAGGTCACAATTTGTGACCTTAAAAAGTTCCATTCATTTTCATTCAACTGAAACATGAAATCGTTTGGGAAACGTGTTTTGTTTCCCCTTACCGCTTGATTGAAGACTTTAGTTAGAAGGCCGACTTGCCAACTGCCGACCTGCGCTGAGCTTGCTTGCACTGAGCTTGCCGAAGTGCCGACGCCCAACTTCTCCCGAAAAGTTTGCAGAATTGGATTTATTTCGTACATTTGCATCCCTCATATCGTTAGATATAATATAACTAATTAATAATCAATAAGATGTACGCGATCGTAACTATCGCCGGACAGCAGTTCAAAGTCCAGAAAGACATGCGCGTGACGGTTCACCGTTTGGAAGGTGAAACCGGCAAAGCCGTAGAATTCAAAGATGTGCTGTTGGTAGACGACAATGGAAAAGTAAAAGTGGGTGCTCCTACCTTGAGCGGCGCTGCCGTTACCGGTAAGATCCTGTCCCACGTTCGTGGTGATAAGGTTATTATCTTCAAGAAAAAACGCCGTAAAGGTTATCAGAAGCAGAACGGTCACCGTCAGGACCTGACCATCGTGCAAATCGATTCCATCAAGGCTTAATTAAATCATTAATACCCTAAACTCCTTCATACAATGGCACATAAAAAAGGCGTCGGTAGTTCCAAGAACGGTCGTGAATCCCACAGTAAACGTCTTGGTATTAAAGTATACGGTGGTCAAAGCGTGATTGCCGGTAATATCATCGTGCGTCAGCGCGGTACCCGTCACAATCCCGGTGACAACGTAGGTATTGGTAAAGACCACACCTTATTTGCATTGGTTCCTGGAACTGTTGTTTTCAAAAAGAAAGCGAACCAGAAGAGCTACGTTTCTGTAATGCCACTGAGCGCAGAAGCACAAGCTTGATCACACAATTCCTATACTGCAAGACGCCGGCCCACCAGCCGGCGTTTTTGTTTTTTCTACTTTTTCCTTCTTGTCAGATTTTCGTGAAAATTGATCATACGGTCGGTCAATACTGAACTATCTTCAGGGATATACTTCTCACCGTCATGCTTCGATCACTCCTCGTCCTACTCACCTGGCTTCCGCTCGCCGCCCTTGCGCAAAATCCTATACCTAACGCCGGCTTCGAAAGCTGGAACGGCGATGTGCCCGTTTCCTGGACAGTCAATAATTCTTCATCGGCCACCACTGTCACCCGCGTCAACGATCCTTTTGAAGGAAACTTTGCACTGCGCGGTACTGTGGTCAGCGGACTTAATAACGTAGCCACTGCGCCGCTCGTTCAGTCGATGTCTGGTAACTACGGTTTTCCGGTCGACGCTTCTTTCACCGAGCTGTCGTTCCGCTTTAAATCCTTCCTCTATGCCGGCGATCGCTTCAACGTAAATGTCTTTATCTACAACGCTTCCTTTGCTGTTGTCGGTGGCGGATCAACCAGCATTACCAGCACCGAGAGCAGCTACTTGCCGGTGGCCGTACCGGTGACACACTTCGCGCCGGGCGCTGCGCTCGCCATGCTGTCGTTCACTATTGCCGACGGCACCGGCGCTACCAATGGTCATGTGATGTCGTGGTTTCAGATCGATGCCTTGTCCGGACCTAATGTTTCTACGGCCACGGCTTCGGTGGATCCGCAACTGGCATTTACGGTAGCTCCGCTGCCTACTGCCTTACAGGTATCGGCCCCCGAAACAGGTGATTATCTGCTGGAAGGATTTTCTGTCGACGGTCGACGATTGTTTTTGGTGCAACAAACGTTGTTGACCGGAACAGAACAGGTTATCGATGTGCCCGAACTGGTCGGCTACCGCGGGTTGCTCGTGTTGCGTGTCAATAAGGACGGACGCTTCGTGCGTAGCGATAAATTATTTCTCTGATAGCAGAAGGACTTCCTTATGAAATGGCTGTATTCAGGAAGGCGTTGAACGGCTGCAGTGTTTCAGCACTCTTAATCAGCTGCTTCGGAAAACCGATAGCAGTCACTTCTTCGTCTGTGAACGAATGCCAGCAAATGAAACTGGTATGTTTCAGGAGATCAATGTCGGGATGATCCATGCTGTAATCTCTCGGCGTAGTCTTTAACCGGTGCTCTGCATCTAATCCGCCAAAGAGGTCTTTAAATTTCTTATTCGACAATATTTTTTTCAGCTCCTCACCGTTGTAGTCAATCTCCTGCCGGATCTTTCGCAACTCTTCCGCAGCCGGCATCCACATGCCACCGGCGATGAAAGAGCCTCCCGGTTCGAAGTGCAGGTAATACCCCGCCTGAATGGATTTCTTACCACCCGGACTGATATATGCACCAAGATTGGTCTTGTAAGGGCTCTTGTTTTTACTGAAACGAACGTCCCGATAAATCCGGAACACGCAATCTTTAGCGGTAAGGGTAGCAATGGCAGGCTCTTTTTTAGAAAAGCCGGCTATGAAGTGAGTAACCGTCTCCGCTACTTCCGACTTGGCAATTTCGAAAGCCTCCCGGTTCGCTTCGAACCAGTCACGGTTGTTGTTTTTTTTCAGTTTGGCCAGGAATTTCAGCGTGTTCTTCATGGATGGAAAACAAGTGGAAGGCCTCAAAGTTATAGGGTGCCGTCAACTATGGATACAGGTAAATAACATTGTTTTCAGCGCTTTTACCGTCGTCCTGTTTTCGGTCCGATATTTGTAAATTGCTTCCATAAACCCCGTGTTATGAAACGTATCGGACTACTTTTGATCCTGCTATTTCTGCTTAAAAATGCAGCTTTTTCGCAGACACAGTCGCTTTTTCAACGAAATGAGCGCCGCACGTTTACCGTTCGCCTTGGCGGCGATAAAGCAGGACAAACAGATCAGTCGCGGGTAGTGCGAATGCTGGCCGATGCCGATGGACGTGCCGCGTCTACCTTTCAGTACGATATCGAGTGGAATCAATCACTGCGTGTGTTGCGGGAAAGTCCGAGAATGATCATTCTGCAAGTCGATCATACCGATATCAAAGTCACACAACAGGTCCGTGTTCGAGGATTTGATGTTAATCGTTTTCTGAATCCTTCGTATGTCGAATTCTCATATGCCTTCCGTCCTTCGCCATCGATCGCTCCATTCAATTACGAAAATATTTCAAAACGGATTACTAATGGTCGCGCTGAGCGCGCCGAGAATCGTCTTACGGACTCTACCACCACTACTACTGCTACATTGGCGGTGACTAGTTTGTGGATGGTATACAACGAAGCGACTATCCGTAAACTCGATGAACGTATCCGCCTGATCAAAGAGTATTACGGCTCTGAAATACTGCTCAATCAGGCCTACGATCGACTGATGCGTATCAATCCGCAGGATGTACTGATGTTGGATATGCAAAATGCTGAACTGTTACAGATTGAAAAAGTAATCACCGATACCAAGGCGCGTAATTTCGAATCGGAGCTGGAATTAATGACGTACGATCCGATTGATATGCGTAACAAGTTGAATCGCCTGGAAGAAGAAGCCGCTGCCCGTCGTGTGGCCATGAATCAGACCAAAGCCAACTTGTTTTTATTTTTTTATAACTCCGGCCTCGACCTCAAAGCACGTGGTCGTTATCAGCAAGCTTATGATTCCTTCCTGCGTTCCATTCATGAAAACCCACTCTTTGCTCCGGCCTTGTATCAACTGGCATTAATGGATTTTGAAGAAGGCCGTTATGTGGAATCCGAATGCCGCACCCGTACCATTCTCGAAGACATGGTGCCCGATCCGGATATTGAAAGGATGGCACGCAATCACATGATTCGTTTGAACGATACGTACACCGAGCTGGGCGAGGAGCGGTTGGAGCAAGGTAATATTGATGAAGCGCTCGATTTATTTAAGCGAGCAGCTAATCTGTGCCGCACCACACGCAATATTCCCTGTAATGAACGCTTGGAAAATGATTTGTTTCGCGCACATCAGGCAAAATACAAGCAGTTGCTTGATCAGGCGCGAGCTGCCTACAACGCGAATGATCTTGATCTCACAGAGCGCCGTATCGAACAAGCCGTATATTATCAGCAAATCAATTACCGCTACCTGACTTCCGCCGCCGAAGCCAACGATATGCGCAGAGCGGTCAAGCAGAAACGCTATGACTTATTGCTTGTTGATGCGCAGCAGCTGGTATCGCAAGGCAATAACAATGCTGCCATCAACAAATTGATGCAGGCGCGCGAACTGGAGGTGAAAGAAGGTGTTACGCGCAGCAATTCGTACGCGCAGTTGGTTCGTACTGCCGGTAAGCCGTTATTCATGGCGAAAGTAGAAACGGCTCGTCAATCGGCACGTGATAACCGTTTATCCCAAGCACGTAATCAGGTGCAGGAATTGTACACACTTTCTGATAAGTACATGTTGCAGGAAGATCAGGACGCTGCTGCTGCCTTGAACGAAGTGAAAAACATGATCTTCTCCCAAGAGTGCGCCAATGCCCAGCAGCAACTGGATGGACTGGCTGCTAAAGCCGGCGAAGCCTACGACCGGAAGGAATACATACAGGCCGATAACCTGATCCGTCAGGCACTCAAAGTGTCCGACGATAATGCGGATTGCCGGTTGAACGAAGGAAATTTGCGCAGCTCACTCGACTCGCTGCGTCCGGCGGTCACCTACCAAAAGATGATAGCAGAGGCGGTGCAACTTCAGTCCAACGGCCGCCATGCCGAAGCCCACGCTGCCTATACCAGAGCCGGAGATTTTTACGTAGAACAACAAGTTGTGCGTTTCTCGCTTCGACACGTGGAAGTGGATGAATTTGCCTACGCGCAGTGCAACGATGAGTTTATCGTCTATCTTTCTGTTACCTACATTGACAAGAAAGACTACGACCATTCCTTGTCGATGTTCAAGAAGATGCTGACCCGTAACGGTGGGTCGGTATCTTCGTCCATGAATAAAGCACTCGTCCGACTGGGAGCGGAATTGGCTGTGCGCGATAAGTCTTCGGGAGCGGCTTCGAGCTGGAAAACGGGTGTACTTCGCTATACCAACGGTGATAAGCGGTTGAAATCCCTCGAAAAAGGATACCGTCAGGGGTGGAAGAAAGGTTGAAGATTCACCGCTTTTCTGCCTTCAAAATCATTATTTTTGGGGAATAATATTCTGCTGATATGCTTCAACTTGCCACCTTGCGGGAACGCACGGATTTTGTGCTCCAACGTCTTGCTGTAAAAAACATCGACGCCAAACCAGTTGTGGACCGTGTACTTTCCATTGACGAAGATCGTCGTAAGGTGCAGATGGAATTGGATCAGTTGCTGAACCAGCAAAACACCATTGCCAAGCAAGTCGGAGAATTATATAAATCCGGCAAGAAGGCGGAAGGCGATGAGCTGAAAAATAAAAGTACCGCACTCAAGCAAACGGTAGCCGAATTGTCGGATCGCCTCACCTCATTAGAAGAGGAGCTGAATCAGGAGCTCGTTAAACTCCCGAATATGCCTTCGGAACGTGTTCCAAAAGGGAAGACACCGGAGGACAATGAAGTCGTTCACCAGGAAGGTGCACTTCCTTCACTTGATGCGTCAGCCAAACCACATTGGGAAATTGCGGCGCAATATGACATCATCGATTTTGAGCTCGGTGTGAAGTTGACCGGCGCAGGATTTCCGGTTTACAAAGGAAAAGGCGCAAAATTGCAGCGCGCACTGATCAATTACTTTCTCGATAAAGCCGGCGAAGCGGGCTACCGTGAAATACAGCCGCCGATTTTAGTGAATAAGGATTCCGGCTACGGGACCGGACAGTTGCCTGATAAGGATGCACAGATGTATCACGTACAGCTGGATGAATTTTATTTGATTCCTACAGCGGAGGTGCCGGTGACCAATATTTTCCGTGATGTGATTGTTAAAGCGGAGGAGCTGCCGGTGAAGTTGTGTGCCTACACACCTTGTTTTCGTCGTGAGGCAGGCAGTTACGGAAAAGATGTGCGCGGCCTGAATCGTTTACACCAGTTTGACAAGGTGGAAATTGTACAGGTGCAGCATCCGGACAAGTCCTATGATACGCTGGACGAAATGGTGGAACATGTAGCTGGTTTATTACGGGCATTGCAACTGCCGTTTCGTATTCTTCGACTCTGCGGAGGTGACATGAGTTTTTCTTCGGCCCTTACGTACGATTTCGAAGTATATTCTGCAGCGCAAAAGAAATGGCTGGAAGTGAGTTCAGTTTCCAACTTCGAAACCTTCCAGGCCAACCGTATGAAACTCCGTTACCGTGCCGGAACGGATAAACCGGTACTGGCGCATACGCTTAACGGAAGTGCTTTGGCATTGCCGAGAATTGTAGCTGCGCTGCTGGAAAATAATCAGACCCCGGAAGGCGTTGTTCTTCCCGACGCGATACGTGCTTACACCGGTTTCGACCGCATCGATTGATACTTGACTTTTGAATAAGCTGATTTCGTTTCGCTCTACCTTCCGCAAACTGCGGCGCTGCTTATGGCTCTTGGCTGTACTGCAATCGCTATCGCTGTTTGCGCAAACGGGTAATGAACGGGTTCTCGGCGATCAGTATTTTAACAGCGGAGAATACGAGAAGGCGATAGAGGTGTATGACAAGGTCATGGACCGCGATCCGTTCAGCGTTTACAATAATTACTTCAAGAGTTTACTCGCGCTAAAACGCTACGACGATGCGGAAAAGCTCGCACGGAAAATGAGTAAGCGGATGCCGACGCACCTTTCGTATGTGGCGGATATGGGTTACGTGTACCAGCTTTCAGGTGATCTTTCCAAAGCAGAAGAGACCTATCAGAAAGCGTTGAAAGCGCTCCAGCCGGACCAGGGACAAGTGTTGATTTTGGCGAATGCTTATGTCATGCGACAGGATTGGACACACGCCATTGACGTCTACGAATCGGGAAAAAAGATGCTGAAAGGTGTTTACAGCTTCAACTTTGAATTGGCGGAAGTCTATTATCAAAAAGGAGATTCGCAGAAGATGATTGACGAGTATCTCAACGCAGTCGCGGAGAATCCGATGAACCAGCAAAATGTGCTAAATATCCTTCAGGCGCGTGTAGGATATGATCCTGAGAGCGGCCGCAGTGAGTTGTTGCGACAGTCGTTACTGCGCCGTATTCAACGCGAGCCTGCACAAACGGTCTTTTCTGAGATGCTGATCTGGTTGTTTGTTCAACAGAAAGATTTTGAATCGGCTACTGCGCAAGCGAAGGCGCTGGATAAGCGCTTGAAGGAAGACGGAGTGCGTTTGATGAGCATTGCATCCATGGCCGCTGCCAATCAGCAGTATGATGTTGCTATTCGTGACTATCAATATGTCATTGAAAAAGGCGTTGATGGTCCCAATTATGTGCAAGCAAGAATGGAGTTACTGGATGTTTCGAACAAGAAACTGACGGCTTCCAATACGTATACTAAAGAGGATTTACTACTCCTCGAGAAAGAATATGTCACTACGTTGACGGAATTAGGTAAAAATGCGCGGACGGTTTCCCTAATGCGCGGACTCGCGCACCTTCGTGCTTTTTATTTGGATCAGACGGATACGGCTATCAGCAACCTTGATGAGGCGTTGCTTGTTCCGAATGTCAGTCGTCAGTTACAGGCAGACTGTAAACTAGAGTTGGGTGACATACTGCTGTTTACGGGAAATGTCTGGGATTCTGATTTGCTCTATGCACAAGTGGATAAGGATTTTAAAAATGACCCGTTGGGACAAGAGGCGAAATTCCGCAGTGCTAGGTTGGATTATTTTCGTGGAGATTTCCTTTGGGCCCAGGCACAGCTGGACGTCCTGAAGTCAGCCACCAGTCAGTTGATCGCCAACGATGCGTTGTATCTTTCCCTGCTGATATCGGATAATATCGGTTATGACAGTACGTTTGATGCACTGAATCTGTATGCTAAAGCCGACCTGTTGAAGTATCGCAATAAAAACAAGGAGGCGCTTGTCGTATTGGATTCATTATTGCTGCTATATCCCGACCATTCCCTGATTGACGAGACCTGGTTCAAAAAGGCGGAAATCATGGATGTGCTGCGTAATTGGTCCGACGAAGATAGTTTGTATGCTCAGGTTGTAGCCATGGGTGAGGAGAGCGTCCTGGCGGACGATGCCTTGTTTCGTCGTGCCGAACTACAGGAAACCAAGTTGATGAATAAAGAGAAGGCAATGGAATTGTATCAACAATTGCTGACGCAATTTCCCGGAAGTCTTTATACCGTTGAAGCGCGTAAGCGCTTTCGTGCATTGCGTGGCGATATTTTAAACTAAATTCCCGATGATTGTCTATAATGTCACTGTAAATATTGATGAGTCGGTGCACGATGAGTGGCTGGACTGGATGAAGCAAGTGCACATTCCGAATGTGTTGCGCACCGGTATGTTTACTGATAATCGTTTTTTGAAAGTACTGGTAGAAGAAGAAATGGGTGGAATCACGTATGCTATTCAGTACACATGTGACAGTCTGGAAAAATTTCGTCAGTACGAGGAGCAGTTTGCTGCTGCGCTTCGTGCAGAAGTGGACGAAAAGTACAACGGTAAGTTTGTGGCCTTTCGCACGTTACTACAATACGTCTGATTTATCGGTCTTTCAATATGGCTATCCAGCATCCCGTCCGCGCCAAGAAACATCTTGGACAGCATTTTCTGAATGATCTTGATGCTGCGCAATCCATTGTCGATGCACTTTCTGGTCATGATGGTTACCGCGATGTGCTGGAAATAGGTCCTGGTACGGGAGTGTTGAGTGATTTACTTTTTCATCGGACAGAATTTAGCACGGTATTGCTGGATATCGATAAGGAGTCGATAGAGCACTTGCATAAAAAATATCCTGGCAGAGCGGGTCAGATTGTCGAAGCGGATTTTTTAAAGGTAAACCTGAATGATATGTTCTCCGGGCAATTCGCGATAATTGGGAACTTTCCGTATAACATTTCCTCTCAAATTTTATTTCGCGTACTGGAAATGCGGGAACGAATTCCGGAGGTGGTAGGGATGTTTCAAAAGGAAGTTGCTGAGCGAATCGCTAGTGGGCCCGGCAACCGCGATTATGGAATCCTAAGTGTATTCATGCAAGCGTATTACCGTACCGAGCTGTTATTCACGTTGCCCGAATCAGCGTTTACGCCACCCCCTAAAGTCAAATCGGCGGTGCTTCGTTTCGAGCGAAAAGAGAATTTTACCCTAGGGTGCGATCAGGCAGCATTTTTTCGCACGGTAAAAGCGGCGTTCAACCAGCGGCGTAAGACGCTGCGCAATGCATTGTCTGTTCTACTTCCGAAAGATAAAATGGAAGGGTTGCCTTTTCTCGAACGACGTGCAGAGACGTTGCGCTGGGAAGATTATGTAATGTTGACTAATCTCATCCTCGACCGGATGGTATAACTAATAAACGATGCGTGTTTATTTTATAGATACGGTTCATCCTTTCTTATGGGATGCGCTTGTTGCCGACGGACATGAGTGCGTGGATGTTACCGGGATTTCGAAAGAAAGCATCATGGGGCAGCTTGTCGGGGTTCATGGTATTGTCATTCGTAGTCGTTTTTTTATTGATCGTGAATTTTTGGACCACGCAGTTGATCTGCAGTTTATCGCCCGCTCCGGAGCCGGTATGGAGAACATCGATGTGAGCTATGCGGAATCTAAAGGCATTCATTGCATGAATTCACCGGAAGGAAACCGTGATGCTGTGGCTGAACACGCTTTGGGAATGTTGTTGGCCGTATTCAATAATCTGATACGCGCTGACCGAGAGGTGCGAAATGGTTTTTGGAATCGCGAACCGAACAGAGGAATAGAGTTGTGTGGAAAAACTGTGGGTATAATCGGCTACGGAAATATGGGGTCTGCCTTTGCAAAACGGTTATCCGGTTTGGACTGTGAAGTCATTGCGTATGATCCTTATCGCGCTGTTTTTTCCGATTCCTTGGCCCAGAAAGTTTCACTGCAGGAACTGCAGCAGCGTGCTGACGTTGTCAGTCTACACATTCCGCTTACACAGGAAACGGAATACATGGTCGACTCGGCTTTTCTGGAAAATTTTAGCAAAGCAATATGGTTAATCAATACGTCAAGAGGTAAATGTCTTCGAATGACTGGTTTGGTGGCAGCGCTAAAGTCTGGTAAAGTTTTAGGTGCTTGTCTTGACGTGCTGGAGTACGAAGACCTTTCCTTTGAGAAGTTTGATATCCGTCAGGCGGCTTTTTTATCCGGCGAAGATTGGAGATATCTTGTCCAAAGTGATCGCGTGATTTTCTCGCCACATATTGCCGGCTGGACGGTGGAATCACACCGGAAGTTGTCGGAAGTACTCTATGAGAAAATTTCCTCCGTAACGCATAAATAACCTTTAATTTCACGAGTTATTATGAATAAAATGTAGTGCCAGAGGACCGAAAAGTCGGTTCCTCTTTTGTAATTTTGGCCAATGAATCCGAAAAGTTGGAGAATCGAGGTGTTTTTTAAGTTAAAAAGTTGACAATTCGATTCTGTAGGAGCTATCTTATAGCGTAGTTATAGACCTTGAAGGGTCATTTTAAATTTTAATATAACGTATTGCATGTCTTTTAAAAAATCTCTTCGGTTACTCTTTGTGGTAATGCTTGCTGTTTTTCTGCAAACCACTGTGGTATTCGCCGTATGTCAGCCGCTTATTATCCAGCAGGATTCTACCACATGTTCGGGTTCTGCTGTAGGTTTGTCGGTCAATACAACTACTCCGGTATCGGTATCCTGGTCTACTGGTGAAACTACTATATCGATTTCGGTCTCTCCTGTGCAAACCACTACGTATTATGTTACTGTGGATGACGGAGTCGAAGTTTGCACTGATAGTATTATCCTCACCGTGGCAGCGACTTACAGCTCATCTAATTCGGCGACTATTTGCCAAGGACA
>CAINVI010000006.1 GCA_903854075.1 Candidatus Pollutiaquabacter sp.
AAACCAATTTTCTTCCAGTCATCCATTAACCGATTCAGCGTTTCGGTCATGGTTTGCCATTGCTTGGGCGTGTCGAATTTTTCGGCAGCGATTCCTTTTGCCCGCTCCAGCAGGGCCTGTTTCAGTTCGAGGTTTTTAGTCTCTTCCTGTTGACGCTCCTGGTAATAATCGCGAATTTTCTGAATGACCTGACCTAGTAATTCGCGGTAGCGTGTACGCAACGGTTCCACGGTATCGGTAGGAGTAGGACCGCATTCGGACCATTCCATTCGGTACAGGTTCAGCATTCTTTCAACGCCACGGATAGCATCCATCGGCAATAAAGATTCAATCTTGGTGAGCAATTGCTCGCGTAATTCGAGGTTCCGTTTGAAGTCGAGGTCGCGCAGGTCCTTACTTAACTTCATATTGTAATAGAAGTTATGGACGTGACGGTGGTAGGCGCTTTGAATGTCTTTGTATTCCTTCACCGGGATATTTCCCAGCTCCTTCCATTTGTTTTGAATTTCCCGGAAGGTATTGAAGGCTTTACCAATATTGGTTTCCTCGTTAACGAGTTTCTCCAGCTGATCGACCAGTTCTTGTTTTTCTTTGAGCTTGGTCTTGATTTCATCCGCCCGCAGCTTACGGAACTTCGACTGACGATCGTCGAGAATATGCAGTAATTCGTTAAAGCGGGTGTCGTTGGGGTCTTTCCAGGGTTCGAATTCATCCGTATTTCCTCCGTCCTCCAGGTGTTTTTGCAACTGTTCTTGACGGATGTGATCTGCGATCCTCAGGTAATCGTTCTTCAGATCGTTGGCTTTGGCGAAGATCTCATCGGAGACTTCTTCTTTACTTAGTTCTTCAAGTCCTTTGATAACGTCTTCTTTCGTCAATGGCATGTTGCTCATACGGTTGGATTTTGAGGTAGAAGTTAAACCGCTAAATGGGCGATTACTTCCGCCGGGTTTCGGGTGAAAACCCGGTAGTGGTTCAAAAAATGGATGATTTATGGATTAATTATCGGGGAATAGTTGAATTTTGGAGGAATTGGCCTATTTTTCCACTAAAATAACCCTGAAATACACAAAAGTCAAGTTTTATAAATTTGCAGAATTTAAATAAAAGTGTACTTTTGCACTCCAAATTGTCCAGAATAGTATGAAAAAAGACATCCACCCACAGAGTTATAGAATGGTCGTTTTCAAGGATATGTCCTGTGATTATTCCTTTTTAACCCGTTCCGCCGCTGAAACCAAAGATACCATCAAATGGACCGATGGCAACGAATATCCGTTGGTAAAGCTGGAGATTAGTCATATGTCTCACCCGTACTATACCGGTAAGATGAAACTGATCGATACTGCGGGTCGCGTCGACAAGTTCCGTACCCGTTATGCCAAAAAGCAGGCTCCTGCCGGTAAATAAACGGTCTTCAAATATTACCCGAAAAGTCCCTTCACAAGAGGGACTTTTTCTTTTTCATTGGTTACTTTTGACCTTAGGAATTTAAGCCGAATCGCATTATGAATATTATCTTTTTTGACGACGCTGCCAGAACTTCTTTATTGCCACTGACATTCACGCGTCCGGTGGCTGCCATACGTGTTGGCATCTTGACGATCCGTGAAAAGTGGGAGCATCACCTCAACGGACATACGTTCTCCTGGTTCACGCAGGAATTTCTGCGTGGAAAATTTCCATTGGAGGTAAAAGATGACAACCTGTTAATTAACGGTTCGGTACTTCCGTCCGCCAAGCTGATCGATGAATTACTCAATTTGCCGATGGATGCCCAACTGGTTTCATCCGGACTTACCGTAGCTTATCGGGTAAGTGCTGATAAGCTACGCGATCTTGTTTCGCTGGATGATTTGCACGTTGAGAAATCGTTGAGTTCAACCGCAGTGCTCCAGCGGGTCGTTAACCACTGGGATATTTTTGCCATGAATGATGGTGCCATCCGGGACGATTTTAACACACTTACGACGGGGAGAACATCTCAACCGATATCAGCTACCAATAAGGTTATTGGTGGTGGTGAAATTTTTCTGGAAGCAGGCGCGGTGGTAGAATGTTCCGTACTGAATGCATCCACCGGCCCCATTTATATCGGCGCTTCCGCTGAAGTGATGGAAGGATCGCTGGTTCGTGGACCATTTGCACTGGGTGAATATTCGCAATTGAAAATGGGCGCTAAAATTTACGGAGCTACTACTATCGGTCCGCATTGCAAGGTGGGTGGCGAAGTTAATAATTCGGTCTTCTTCGGATATTCCAATAAGGCACACGACGGTTTCCTGGGTAATTCAGTCATCGGTGAATGGTGTAACCTCGGAGCCGACAGTAATAATTCCAATCTGAAGAATAATTATTCTAACGTAAAGGTTTGGAATTATCAGGAAGAGGCCTTTGTAAATACTGGACTGCAGTTTTGTGGGTTGACCATGGGCGATCATTCCAAGTGCAGTATCAATACGATGTTCAATACAGGAACCGTGGTCGGTGTAAGTGCTAACGTATTTGGCACCGGATTTCCTCCGAAGTTTGTTCCTTCGTTTTCCTGGGGTGGTTCAGAAGGATTTTCTACCTACAGGATGGAGGAAGCGATGGATGTCGCCCGACGTGTTTTCGAACGCCGAAAACTTGCCTTCAATGAGGTAGAGCAACACATTTTCAAACATCTATTTGAAGTCACCACCAAATACAGAGCCTGGTAATACGTAACTTGATGATGCAAAACGACTGGACAGATACGCTATTCTATTTTATACCGGCATTCCTGGTAATCATGGGAATGTTTGCAGTGGTACGTCGGTTTACTGACCACCAGCTTTCGTTGGTGAAGAAGCTGATGGATCGTGATCTTCAATTGAAGGCTATGGAAGAGCGTAGCGCTAAGCAGCGTGAAGCTTTACCGCTTAAATTGCAGGCCTATGAACGGTTGATTCTCTTCATGGAACGTATTTCGCCGAATAGTCTACTGGTGCGTGTCCATCAGGGGAATATGGGCGCGCAATTATTGCACCTGGAATTGTTGTCGAATATCCGTGCGGAATTTGAGCACAATCTCTCCCAGCAGTTATACGTTTCCGAGGAAGCATGGGCTACCGTCGTTTCAGCCAAAGATGAAATGGTGGAAATGGTAAACAATGCCTTTCAATCGGTTGGTGCCGGTGCCGGCGGCGTGCAAATGAGTGCAAAAATATTCGAGCAGGTGCTTGGTACAGAAACACTGCCAACGCAGGAAGCAATCCTGTTTTTGAAAAATGAGGCCCAACGGTTGTTTGTATAATTCTGTAATAGTCGGACGTGATCATGGACGAAAAGAAAATAGTGACGGATAGCGGTATTGAGATCAATACCGTGTATGATAAATCAGTACCAGTACCCGAGGCTCCGGGGCAATTTCCGTTTACACGTGGAATTCAGCCCGACATGTACCGCGGCAAACTGTGGACCATGCGTCAATACGCCGGCTTTTCCACCGCAGAAGCCTCCAATCAACGTTATCACTATCTTCTCTCGCAGGGGACTACAGGATTGTCTGTGGCCTTCGATTTGCCGACACAAATCGGCTATGATTCCGACCATGAATTGTCCGACGGCGAAGTAGGAAAAGCGGGCGTAGCGATTGATTCCATTAAAGACATGGAGATTTTGTTCCAGGGAATCAGTCTGGAAGGAATTACGACTTCCATGACGATCAATTCCACGGCTTCAATTCTGCTTGCGTTCTATATTGCGCTGGCGAAAAAACAAGGAGCCGATCTGAAAAAGATTTCAGGTACAATCCAAAACGATTTGCTGAAGGAATATGCGGCTCGTGGCACGTATATCTACCCGCCGAAGCCGTCGATGCGCATCATCACCGACATTTTTGAGTATTGTAGTAAGGAGGTTCCCAAGTGGAATACGATTTCCATTTCGGGCTATCACATCCGGGAAGCCGGTGCCACAGCCGCGCAAGAACTGGCTTTCACGTTGGCCAACGGAAAAGCGTATGTTAAGGCTGCGCAGGAAAAAGGACTGGACATCGATGTGTTTGGAAAGCGGTTGTCTTTTTTCTTCAATGCGCACAATAATCTTTTCCAGGAAGCGGCAAAGTTCCGTGCCGCGCGACGTATGTGGGCCGGAATTATGAAAGAGCTAGGCGCCAAAGATCCGCGGGCCATGATGTTGCGTTTTCATACGCAGACCGGAGGGTCCACACTGACGGCGCAGCAGCCGTTGAATAATGTTGTGCGTGTAACGTTGCAGGCGCTTTCGGCAGTTCTTGGCGGCACACAGTCGTTGCATACCAACGGCTACGACGAAGCGCTGAGTTTGCCTACTGAAGAGGCCGCACGTATTGCGCTTCGTACACAGCAAATTATTGCTCATGAAAGCGGTGCAGTCGACACGGTGGATCCGTTGGCCGGATCTTATTTTGTTGAGGCTATGACCTCCGAAATGGAGCAGAAGGCCTGGGAATACATTCATAAGATTGATGCGATGGGCGGAGCTGTAGCGGCTGTAGAATCCGGCTATATGCAACAAGAGATTTCAAGAGCATCGTACGACTATCAACGTTCCATCGAAAGCGGTGAACGCATCATTGTTGGGGTTAATAAATATGGCGTAGAAGAACCACCATTTGACAAGCTTTTCACCGTGGATGATTCGATACGGCAAGTTCAAATGGAAAAAATCCGTCAACTCAAGGATGAACGGGATCCCGCAAAAGCGGCGGCATGTATAAAGCGGGTGGAAGAGACCGCTGCTGAAGGTGGTAATCTGATGCCGGTGATCATAGATGCGGTAGAGCACTACGCAACGTTGGGTGAAATCTCCGATGCAATGCGTCGGGTTTTCGGCGAATACCGGTAAGAGGTAATAAAGTTGGCAAGGAATTATTCTTCCGCAGCGTCTTCGCTGACGGGTTGTCCCTCTACGATAACAAAAATCTCCTCATTATCCTTTTTCATGAGGTACTCTTCCCGTGCAAAACGCTCGAGATTGTCGGGATTGGTTTCCAGATGTTCCAGGTATGCCTTGTTCTTCCTGATTTCCTCTTCGTAATAGACTTTCTCCGCACGCAACTGATGTAATTTGTAACGGTACGCTGATGTCGTCAAGAAGTCGTTTTTATCAAAAAAAGTAAGCCAGGTCAAAAATACAAGCGCTGTCAGCACGAACTTGTTCTTCGTAGTATTCCAGACTTTTATCCAAGTTGAGTTCCGACGATTCGCCATTGGTGCAAATATGGGAAACGACCTTGAGGTATTGATTACAAAGTCGCTGCGATTTTTAACACTCCGCTGTTAACGGCGATTCATTCCCGCGCTATACGGTATCATCAGTCGGCCTGCAGAAATGGATAACGATAATCGGTGGGTGGAACAAACGTTTCTTTGATAGCTCGCGGTGACACCCAACGCAGCAGATTGAGGATTGATCCCGCTTTGTCGTTCGTTCCGGAAGCTCGGCTGCCGCCAAACGGCTGTTGCCCGACAACAGCGCCGGTGCACTTATCATTGATGTAGAAGTTACCGGCAGCGTTATTGAGTTTTCGTGTGGCCAGGTCGATAGCATATCGATCACGGGCAAAGATGGATCCCGTCAGCGCGTATGTGCCCGTACGGTCCACTACGTCAAGCGTTTCTTCGAATTTGTCGTCCTCGTACACGTAAACGGTCAAAACAGGACCGAATAATTCTTCACACATCGTCACATAATCCGGCTTCTTGGCAAGGATCACCGTTGGGTGGATAAAATAGCCGGTGGATTTGTCGTAGGTTCCTCCGGCGATGATTTCTGCATCCGGACTTGACTTCGCGTTGTCAATGAACGTGGCCAGCTTGTCAAACGATTTCTCGTCGATCACTGCGTTTATGAAATTGGTAAAGTCTTCGGTAGGTCCGATCTTGAAGGAAGCGATATCGCGCGCCAATCCATCCTTAACCGCCGGCCAAAGGCTTTTTGGAATATACGCACGGGAGGCAGCGGAGCATTTTTGTCCCTGGTATTCGAATGCACCACGACTAAGCGCTGTGATGAGTGCGGACACATCGGAGGATGGATGAGCCATGATGAAATCCTTTCCACCGGTTTCTCCGACTATTCTCGGATACGAACGATACTTGTGAATGTTATTCCCGATCGTTTTCCAGATATCCTGAAAAACTCCGGTGGATCCTGTAAAGTGGATACCTGCGAAATCCGGGTGATGAAAGATGACTTCTCCGGCATCCGGTCCGGAGACATAAATCAAGTTGATCACACCCTCCGGAAGTCCGGCTTCCATAAAGATCTTCATCAGCAACGAAGCCGCATAAATTTGGGTGTTAGCGGGCTTCCACACGATAGTGTTGCCCATCATTGCCGCTGAAGTAGGAAGGTTGCCGGCAATAGCGGTAAAGTTGAACGGTGTCAATGCGAACACAAATCCCTCTAGCGGGCGGTGCTCCAGTCGGTTCCAGACACCTTTCGAACTGATTGGCTGCTGGGTGTACACCTGCCGCATATATTCGACATTGAAACGCAGGAAGTCTATCATTTCACACGCAGCATCAATCTCGGCCTGAAAGGCATTTTTACTTTGACCAATCATCGTTGCCGCATTGATGGCTGCACGATAAGGTCCGGCCAGCAGGTCGGCTGCTTTCAGAAAAATGGCAGCACGTTCTTCCCATGGTAAATTTGCCCAGGCAGACTTTGCAGACAAGGCAGCTTCAATAGCCTGGGTAACGTGAGATTTTTCTCCTTGATGAAAATGAGCTACGGTATGCTTATGATCGTGTGGCGGTGCGATGCGTCCGGTTTTACCGGTGCGGATTTCCCGGCCATTGATGTACATCGGAATATCAAGTACTTCTGCACGCATCTTTTTCAGTGCGGCCTGCAATCCGATACGTTCCGGACTACCCGGCGCGTAATTAAGTACCGGCTCATTGACGGCTACCGGAACATTGAAAATGGCATTGGACATGACAAATAGTTTTTAGCGTTGTAAAGGTACTAATTTGACCTCTAAAGGCGCTTTGGTCATATATAAATTCATTAACTTTAAAAAATCCTTTGGTGCACCATCTGCTCCGTTGGATTTCGCTTATGCCGCTGGTTACCATCATTGAGGATGAATCCATCAGTTATGAATTGCTCAAAGATCTGATGGCTCAGGTAGCGCCTGAATGGGAAGTGGAAGGTCCTTGTACTACCATCCGACAAGCTATTGAGCAAATTCAGAAACATCGTCCACAGCTGGTATTTTTAGATGTGGAATTAGCGGATGGCTCTGGTTTTGACGTGCTCAAAGCCCTGGAACCGATCGATTTTGACGTCATCGTAACTACTTCGCACGATAAATACGCTATTCAGGCAATCAAGCACCGTGCCCTGGATTATCTATTGAAACCCTTCCAGCGACATGATTTACTGGAGGCCATGGGTAAAATCGTACGCCGGGTAAAGGTTGAGCCGGAAAAGCTCATCAAACCACCCATTTCTGCTTTGCAGAAATTAGCCTTACCTACCTCCGACGGACTGGTTTTTGTTTTGATGGATGAAATAATCCGTCTCGAAAGCGAACGTAATTATACGGATGTCTATCTGACCGGCAACCGAAAGGTTGTGGTAACCCGTTCCTTAAAGGAATACGAAGAGTTACTTACTCCGCTTGGTTTTTTTCGGATACATCATTCACACATTGTCAACCTGAACCAGATTACACGTTATGTTCGCGGAGAAGGTGGTTACGTTACGATGTCCGACGGCTCTTCCGTGGATGTATCGCGTCGAAGGAAAGAGGAATTTCTATCGTTATTGACTGGCGGTTGACCGATCGTAAGTGTATTCTATGCTGCCAATTGTGGGAGCAAACCCACCACTTGTACAATTTCACTAGGCTGAATTTAGGTTGGGCGTTAATTTACTTTCGACAATTGGAATCTGCCTTTTCCACTCATTCGCCAAATCGCAGTAGTTCCATTGTCCCGAAGCCGTCCCGAAACACACCGTGCTTCCGGCATGATCCATTGGGGATCAAAAGCATCCGGCTCCTTGAAGGTGGCCGGATGTTTTGCTATTGAGTCATCCGTGTGTAAATGATGCCAATCAGCAAGGCGATGACCATGGTGGCGAGCAAATAATTGAAGAAGCGTTGCGTTCCTGCATTTTTCTTTAGGACATTCTGTCCCATGATATTGCGCATTACTACTTCCAGTCGGTTAAAAGCATGCTGATTTTTCAGGATGTAATCGTACGCTCCGTACTTCATCGTATTGGCAGCAATTTCCGTGCTTTCTTGCGCGCTAAGGAAAACGACTTCCACGTCAGGATGGCGTTCTTTGAGTTTTGCCAACACTTGCAATCCGTTCATAGCCATTGGATTTGACCCGTCCAGATGATAATCCAGAATGATCAGGCTCGGCTTGCGAAATATTCCGTTGAGCGCTTCCTCACCGGATTTATAGGTGGTCAGTTGAGCGCCGGGAAACTTGGTTTCCAGAAAGTCGGTGATCATATCGGCCATCGTGGCGTCGTCTTCAATGATGGATATCTGCAAGCTGTTATACATGGTGATTGGTTTTGTAGTGATGAAAAATCAAGGAAGTTTACTGTACTTCTTCGACTTTTAACTCGTTCAAGTATACAAGATATTTTTCAATCTTTTGATAGCCCATTACTGCGAGTTTTTCGCCGTAATTCTGGAGCTGTTGTGCATGGGAGGAGCTGGGTTTACCGGTTTTAAAATCGATGATAACGGCCTGGCTGTCGCGTGTAAGTACGCGGTCCGGACGAAGCACCTGATGGTCAGGCGTGAGAATTTCCTGTTCCCGCCGGATCTCCCAGTCGCCGGAGAAGAACCGCCTGATCTCAGGATGTTCGATAACATCGGTTACCAGTTGTTTTAATTCTGATTTGCTGCCGGCTGCTTCTATGCCCTCAAAAACAATTCGGTCCATTGCGGCATCGATATCGCTGCGCTCTCGAATTTCAGCCAGTATCGAGTGGACCAAAATCCCATATTTTATTTTATCATCTTTCTTTTCTTGTAAAAGATTGGAGAGCGTAGTGGCTTTCGTCGTGATGCTAATTTTTTCTTGCCAACGGTTAACCGGATAGGAAGGCAGAGTAGTGGAAGCGGAAATGCTTTTTTTGGGAATGTAATGTTCAGTTTTTGTACCTATTCGTGTGATGAGCTCTGCATCCGGTGCATATCCTAGCGTTAGCAGGGTTCTATGCAGCAGTTTGTGTGTCTGCTTCATGGCCTCCATGTCATCCGCCGGCGCGAAAAGGTAGAGTTCTGTTTCGGGACGCGTAAATGCTACGTAGAGCAAGTTTACATTGTCAATGGCGGAGTGTGATTGCTCCTGATTCCAATCATCACTGAACAGGGATTTGGAAAGCACATCACCGGAATAAATTCCGATGCGACCTAGCTCGTCAAAGGGTTTTTCATCGCTGGACACCCAGATCAATTCACCGGACTTTGGTAAAATCTTCCAGCTCATGAACGGCATAATTACCACCGGAAACTGCAGTCCTTTCGATTTGTGGATGGTCATGATTCGAATGGCATCTTCATTTTCCGGAATCACCACCGATTTCTCCCGGACTTTTTTGTTGTCGTCCCACCATGTCAGAAAACCGGAAATGCTGGCGTGGTGTTTTGCATTGTATTCCAGTATGAGGTCCTGGAGACGTTGCACAAAAGCGTCAGGTGATTTATTCAACTCGAAAATCCGAACCAGTAACTCGGAAACTTCATACACTGGCATTCGTGCCATGGACGCCATCGAATCCAGGAATTCTCCCGGCATCTTTTGATTGAAATAATTTTCAAGCAGCAGCGAAGTGTCAAGCAGTGCGTTTTCTGAACGCTTTTTTTGTTGCGACTTGTTTTCTTTCTCCTTGAAGAAAGAGCGGTGAATGTCCACAGCTTCGCCTTTAATTTGCTTGAGGTAATAATAGACAAGGTGGGCGCGCGCTATGTCGTCCATTGGATCTGCAATGACGCGCAGCGCGTTAATAAGGAATCGTACTACAGGTGCGCCGCTGATGGCCAGCGAATCGGGTGAAATTATTTTACGTATTCCGTTTTCAAATAGGAAATTTGCAATCATATTTCCCTCTTCGTTGCTGCGCACCAGTATGGCGATATCCCGCAAGCGGAATCCGCGTTGCATAAGGTCGTGAACCGCATTCAGCGTATGTTGTAAGGCTTTTTCCTTCCAGGGAGATTTTTTTCCTTTTCCCGCCTCATTATCTTCGTCTGAATCTTTTTCTCCGTCCTCTTTAGCGATATATCGTATCTCTACATAACCTCCGGAATTATTTTTCGCTGCGGTCAACTGGTTTAGACCGTCACCGTATGCCAGTTTGAGTAGGGATAGATCGTTCAGCTCCTCCAGACTTTCCAGTTGCTCAGGAATAGCAGCGAATAGCCGGTTGTTGAATTCAATGATTTCCTTTTTACTACGGTAGTTAGTCTCCAGCTTCTCTTCGTGGATCGATTCTTCAAACACTTGCAAATGTTTGCGCACGCCTTTCAGAAGAAGCTGTAACTCTCCGCCGCGCCAGCGGTAGATAGACTGCTTGGCGTCACCGACAATCAGGGCGGAATAACCACTTCCCAGAGAGTTGATAATCAGCGGCAGTAGATTTTTCCACTGCACTTCGGAGGTGTCCTGGAATTCATCAATCAGCAAGTACTTATACTTATTGCCTGTTTTTTCATAGATGAACGGCGTATCGTCACCTGTGATGATTTCCTGCAAAAGTTTCGGGGTGTCTGAAATAAGAATCTGATTATTTTCTTTCCGGTATTCAGAAAATATTCGCGTAAGGTCGTTGATGATTCCGAACAAATAGAGCGTTCGTAATACCTGAATGGCGCTGATGTAGGCACGGTAATCGTTATCAAGCAGACGTCCGGCATCTTCTAGCAAAGGTGCGAGACAGTCTGCGGCAAAGGATTTTTTAGCTTCGTTCTTGCTGTCTTTTTTAGAGATCCAGCTATCCAGTGACGCTCTGGCTTTGACAACGTAACTGTTCATTTCGTAGTCAGTTGGATCTTTGACTTTTGCAATCTTTACTAAATACGCACCGGGACCTTTATTGCCTTGGAAAAATTCAAACGGCTCGAACGACGACTGATGGAATGCTTCCGCAGCGCGTCGGCTGATATCCCGCATCGCCGCTTCGAAAGTCTTTCGCTTTTCACTTAATATTCGGATGAGTCGATGGATGTCGTCACGCGATAATGCTTCTGCTTTTGACCCGCGCTCCTTGAGCATTTCTTTCGCGATCCATTCAATATCCTTTTCAATGTTCCATCCTTTGTCTTCCTCCATTTTTTTTAGGATCAGCCGTTCGAG
>CAINVI010000007.1 GCA_903854075.1 Candidatus Pollutiaquabacter sp.
CCACCCAACTGTGAAATTAGGGTCGATTATGAAAATCGCGAATCGCCCCGAATTGCTTTATCTTCAACAAGCTGCACGATTAATCCAGCACGTTTTGAAGACACAACTATTGATGCTGTTGCATTCATCGATGAACTAAACAAATGCGAAGTTGGAGAATGGCAACTTGTATTTGATGGTATTTCACAGGACGGTTCGAAAAAGACTTTGGTCAAGGGCAGCGGTGAAACTGTATTGTCGGCAAGAACAATTGATCCTCCGAGCAACAAAGACAAATCTTGTCTGCCAAGTTCTGTCGCGTTTATAAATGTATCGACCACTGATGGCGCCGAATCAGAGATAGGCACATCAATAAAAATTGATCTTAAGCGTCGCGGCGATCCTGTCTTGGCAATTGTTCTTGCCGTATTCGCAACGATAATTGTTTCGCTGCTTTCTTTGCTTTTGCTTCGAACGATTAATCGACTAACAGTGAAGACGATCGATCCAAACAATTTTTATGGATATGAAACAGAGTGCGAGCTTGTTGAAGATGAAACCGGCCAGGCTTCACTATTTTGGTCAGAAAAAAACTATACCTCTCGTACATATGTCTCTGATCCAGACTTGTTGCAGCAACTTAAATCAAACTCTTCACGAACGAGCCTGAGTGCTGGATCAATAAAGTTTGAACGAGTATTGCCGAAGCTCTTTAGACCGTTTGAAGAGTCTCGTTTAGTTATGAGTAGTGATCTTTCAGCTTCTTTTTGGCGTGCTAATCGTGAAGATGATGGTCTTGGGATCTCATTTTCTAAAGCGATTGTTCTTTCAGTTGGTAATAATGCTTCAGGCTTTTCTCAGAAAAGAAACCGGGCGAGAGTTACAGTCATCGTCCCAAAGCGAGGCGTTGGAGCAGGCTATGAAGGGGCTCAACAACTGATTCGTGAGAAGTGTGATGAGCTCGCGAATAAACTTTTACCGCTAATTAATGCAAAAGCGTCTGTACGTCCAACTTTTTCGACAGATCAATCATCCACAGAGATAAATGCTGTTCCCAGCGTGAGCAACCAGCAGTCACAAGGTACTCAGATACAAAACGTACCCCCACCAATGAATCGTGATAAACCGATATCGTCGGTACCACCAGTTCCCCGTGGGGTTCCAATGGTTAAGGATCAACGCAATGAACCGCCTAAAAGACCGGTTTAAATACAAACCGAATTGATTAAGAAAGGGAGTTTATGTATCGCAAGATGATGTTTGTAGGTCTCGGAGGATCGGGTGGAAAGACTTTGCGCGTTCTTAAGCGTGACTTGAAAGAGTGGCTAATTGACAATAATTGGGATGGACCATTTCCGGCGGGGTGGCAGTTTATTCATATAGACACACCGTCAGTACCGGATGGCCGGCGGCCAGGTGGTGGCGATCTTGATGAATCAGAGTATTTGGGTCTGATAGGACCTGGTGTCTCATTTGATGCGGTTGCCGCAAAAATCGACACGATTTCAGGCATTGAACGCGAGCTTTTGGGTTGGCGTGTGGACGGTCAGGCTTTGGGTGTGCCGCTAACTATGGGTGCCGGACAGTTCCGGGCAATTGGACGCGCAATTGCTATGTGCTATTCGCTTCCAATAAAAGATCGGCTGAATCAAGCAATTGGCCAAATCAATAATCCTGCGGCAAGTGCTGAATTGGCAAATCTTTATTCATTGGTCATGGGAAAGCCTGCGACTGTTGCATCGGCATCTCCCGTGGTTGTAGTGGTCTCCTCGTTAGCTGGTGGTACTGGTGCAGGTTTGCTTGTTGACGTTTGCGATATTCTTCGCGCACTTCAACCAACTTGGGGAAGTGAATCAATTTCCCTGCTCTACACGCCAGACGTGTTTTTGGGTCTTGGTGATGGTGCAGTCGGCGGTGTGCAGCCCAACAGTCTTGCCGCTGTTAGCGAGGTGCTGAACGGCTATTGGTGGCATGGTGGGACACAAAATAGTCAAGTTCCAAGGAAAACTCTTTCAGCCTTGAAGGCGGCTGGAATCGCAAATGACATTACTCAAAGTGGTCCGTTCTGTCCGTATTTGGTTGGCAGTACATCAGCCGGTGGCGTTCAATACACAAGTGACATCCAGTTGTTCGAGACTGTCGGTGCTGCTTTGGTCTCTTGGGCTACGGATACAAAAGTTCAGCAAAACTTTATTGCACACACAATAGGAAACTGGCAAGCAG
>CAINVI010000008.1 GCA_903854075.1 Candidatus Pollutiaquabacter sp.
ATATAGGTGCTTAAGATAAGCAAAAAATACACTTTCAACTTTGATGATTACAATCCTATCGCATAACCCATTATCCAAAAAGTTCATTCTACCGACGAAAACATGCAGAAAAACAAATAAAAATCGACCTATAGGCGGCAGGCTGTCTTTTAATTCCAAGCATCTACTCCGTTTCCTTACACTGTGACCAAGCTGCTGTTTATCGCCCCTTGAGGGTACCCCATTGCTGTTTCTTTGAATCATAATTAAAAAGAAACAATAATCGAATACTCTCATGAAGCACCTAGTACTTTTAACCGTCCTTGTCAGTACCCTTTTTTCCTGGCAAGGCGCCAGTGCTCAAACACCGGCCTTACGAGGCATTTATGTCAATGACTTTGATGTCATTTTCCCTAGTACTCAGAAGCAAGACAGTCTGTTGCAATATGCAAAAGACAGTTCGTTCAACTACCTGGCCTTGTACGATCTTCACACGCTTAACTTCGGAAGTTCCACCACCGTAAGTGCATTAGCCTCGTTTATTCGTAAAGCACGCGATCAATACGGTATTCAGCACATTGGAGCCGTCGGTGAAAGCTATAGCTTCTTTGCCAACCGCATCGTACCGTATAATAACGGAAGAACAAATGTGAATGAAAAGATAAACGTGTTCAATGTTGAATTCGAATTCTGGATTCAAACTTCAGTTACAACCGGAGGCTATTACTGTACACAATATTTACAAGCTGCCAATTGCGGCTGCGACACTGCAGGTGCCTTCAAGTTCTATGCAGACTTATTACGTAAAGTGGACTCCTTGGCTAATCTTCAGAACTGCCTTAGCGAAACCTATGTTGGCTGGTTCAATCAAGGTCAGGGACAACAAATCGTGAATAATGTCGATAGGATCCTTCTCCACGCCTACCGTATTGATCCAACCTCTGTTTTCGGTTACAGTAAAACTCGCTTAGGTTTTGTAGGATCTACGTCCAAGGTCGCACGTGTTGCCCCGATATTTTCGAATGAGGCAGAGTTTATGGGGCCATGGTTACAATCCAATGCGCAAATCGCAGCCTGGAACAGATACCTGGCCGACTTTAATGCCGACAATTCCAGCTGGAAATCAAAAATCAGTTTGGAAGGCTTCCAATGGTTCAATTACGGTCTGATGCCTAAGCCGGTCGCTCCTGTAGCAGGAGGTACCATTTCTCAACCTACCATTACAGCAAACGGCAGCACTACTTTTTGCTCCGGCGGAAGTGTGGTTCTTATGGCCAGCTCAGGAACTACCTACGCTTGGTCAAACGGAGCTACCACACAGAGCATTACCGTGACTACAAGCGGAAATTATTCGTGCGCTGTGACTACAAGTGGCACTTCTTTAACATCGAACGCCACAACAGTTACCGTTAACAGTCTTCCGTTTGCCGGTATCAGTATCGGCAGTGCGTCTTCCAACGGCGTACCATTAACCGCCAATACGGCAGCGGGAAGCGGAACTATCAGTTCTTTACAATGGTTCAAAAACGGCATCGCTATTGCCGGCGCCACTTCAGCAGCGCTGTTGGCTACGTCCGATGGATCCTATCTGGTCACAGTTTTCAATTCCAACGGATGCAGTTCTTCTTCTTCTGCGGTGAATATTGTGGTACCTACAGCTCAGCCCACTTGTACCATTACTACTCCCACCGGACTATCTACTACTTCAATTACTTCAACAAGTGCGGTGTTCAGCTGGTCATCGCTTCCTGCCTGTGACTCACTGCTTTTCCGTGTTCGCATTGAGGGAAGTAATACGTATATCTACATTAGTCTGGCTTATAATGGTCAAACTAGCTTTGTACTGAGTAATCTCCAGCCAAACAAACGTTACTCATGGAGAATGCGTACGAAATGCGGTGGCACTACCAGCAGCTACTCTGATCGCTTGTATTTCAATACACCGGCTGCCTCTGCCTCCACTTCGCGTATGGAAGAACCAGTAGTTTCCGTACGAACATTAGTAGAAGGACTCGTGGCCTATCCGAATCCTGCAAGAGAACATTTCAGTTTGCGTATTATCGCTGATGAAGTAAGTGAAGCCATTCTTCAGCTTACAGACCTTTCAGGAAGAATTGTAATGCAGGAAAAAGTTCAATTGCTGGAGGGAGAAAACATTCACCGTATCGATCTTCAAGGACTGACGAACGGACTTTATCTAGCCTCAGTGCTTTACCCGGATGAAGTGCTTACTACACGGGTAAATGTGATTCAATAATCATCCGTAAACGTCTTTAAAAATGCCTGAATTCCGCCACTGATGCGGGATTCAGGCATTTTTTCGTAAAAGTTATTAACACTATTCCAACTACGGGAATTCATATTTACTCCAAAATATGTTAGTCTGCGTCCCAAAATGAACCTGCCGCTAAAAACTATACTCCCGTTTTTCATTTTCAGGCCTAAATCGGCCAAATTAATAAGAAATAAGCATTTTGTCAGTTCAATGAGTATCCTATTTTCGCATACGATTTACGATTTCACCGAAAATCCTGATCGATCGCATGACACACACACTTCGGCTATTTCTTTTGCTTGTACTGATGACAATCAGCGGATCGGCCATGGCCCAATCCAACAATGTCAGGGGCTTTTATTTGCCCGACATCAATCTGTGGATTGGCAACACGACTACAGAGAATGCCGTCCTCAGTTATGCTTCCGGAAACGCTTACACGTATATTACATTATATGGCCTTGGATCATTTGACTGGTCCAGCTCAACGAAAAAAAGTCAACTGGCTAGCTTTATTAGCCGCGCCAAAAACACCTACGGCATCATTCAAGTCGGAGCAGCCGGTGAAATCTATTCCTTCTTCCGTGACTTCATTATTCCTTTTAACAATTCAAGAGCATCTTCATCCGAGAAAATTAATGTATTCAATTTTGAATTCGAATGGTGGGTATCTAGTTCGATAACCACTCAATACTGCAGTAAGTATCTCTCTCCGAACGGTTACAGTTGCGACAGCGTCGGCGCTTGGGCTTATTCCTGGACGCAATTTCTCAAAATTGATTCGGCAGCGGCTGCTAATGGAATTGTATCCGAGTATTACCTTGGTTGGCCAACCAAGGGTCGTATGCAGCAAGTTGCCGGAAGCGCTGACCGAATTCTGCTTCACGCCTACCGAACTTCGGATGTTGATGTTTATCAATATTCCAGAAATCGCCTCATTGACATTGCTTCCATCAATCGCTCCGTCAAAGTAATTCCAATATTTTCTGCTGAGCAATCGTTCATGGGACCTTGGCTGGCTTCTAATCCTATTACAAAGCCCTATCAAACGTACTGTACCAATTACACCAATGAAACAGGCAGTTTCAAGCAATACATCAATCTGCAGGGATATCAATGGTACAATTATGATTATCTTCCAAAAACTACCTCAGCCATTGCAACCATTACTGCCAGCGGGCCTACTACGTTCTGTACCGGTGGTAATGTGACGTTGACTGCTAATAGCGGTTCTTCATACCTTTGGAGCAGTGGTCAAACCACGCAGTCGATTTCTGTGTCAGCCGCTGGAACTTATACTGTCCGTGTCACTAATACCTCAGGAGCCAGCGCTGTTTCTTCTGGTGTTACCGTTACTGTTACTACCAGCATCGCAACTCCAACTGTTACCGCCAGTGGTCCATTATCTTTTTGTCCCGGCGGAAGTGTTACACTTACCTCTTCAACGGCTAACAGTTACCGCTGGTCCACCGGTGCTACCACCCAATCTATTGTCGTGAGCTCCACCGGAACTTACAAGGTTACCGTTACATCCGGTTCCTGCACCGCTACATCTTCCAATGTTGCCGTAACAGTCACTTCAACACCTACAGTGCCTACTGTTACCGCAAGTGGATCCCTCTCCTTTTGTCCTGGAGCTACGGTTACACTTACTTCAACTCAAGCTCTCAGTTATCAATGGTCCAACGGAGCCACCACGCGCTCCATCGTTGTGGCAAGTGCCGGAACCTATTGGGTTCGAGCCTACGGTGGACCTAATTGCTACAGTCAGTCGGCGAATGTGGTGACTTCCCTCAAATCTGCACCGTCCAAGCCTACCGTTTCCTCGTCGGGCTCAACTACTCTTACTTCTGCTCAGCCTTCTTTAACGTTGACTTCCTCTAATGCAACGACGTATTCATGGAATAATGGTACAACGAGTCGTAGCAACACGATTACATCTCAAGGAAGTTATCGAGTTACCGTAACAAATTCCAGCGGATGTACAGCCATTTCCGATGCGATATCTGTAAGTGCTAACGGTTGCACTCCGCCTCCGGTGCCGACAATTTCCCTTGGCGGAGCAAATGTGTTGGTTAGCGGACAAACCGTTACGATTACCTGCAGCTCAGCCGGAGGATATCTTTGGTCAAACGGTGCAACAACGCAATCGATTACCGTGTCAGCAGCAGGCACGTTTACCGTTAGAGCTTACAATGGCGGCGGTTGCTACTCCACTTCGCTTCCTGTTACCGTCTACACTGTACTGGCTAGAAGTGCTCGACCAAAGGATGTAAATTTGTCGCTTGAAACTTATCCTAACCCTGCTGAAAGTTACCTGCAGGTTAATTTCCAAACTCCGGTTGCAGGTGATTATAAAAGCGAATTGATCGATTTGGAAGGAAGAGCGATCTTATCAAATGAAATCAGCGCTACAATTGGCAGTAACAACTTCGAACTGGACTTACGAAATATTCAACGTGGTATTTACTTCTTGCGTGTGACTGGAACGGGCGAGGCAGCAACCAGTCGAATAATTGTACAATAAAGATAACCTACAGACAGTTTTGCTTACCGAAAAAGATCTGCGCCTGGCGCGGATCTTTTTTTTATCGGCCACATACGTCTTTAAAGGAGCAATACGTGCACTGCGACAAATCCTCCGTTTGATGGAAGGGAATATCCGGATTGAAAAGATTGCTCAGTAATCCACGTAATCCGGATTCAAATACCTGCAGAGACTGCGGCGTCGCAGGTACACCCTTGTCAAGGTATTTGATGCCTTCACTCATTTCCCGCAACGTAATCAGTCCCACTTTAACCGGCTCGCCTTGAAATCTTTTAGAGATCAGATATGCATACAGCGTAGCTTGAAATTGTTCTTTGTGCGAAGTATCCGTAAATACATCCTCGGGGTTTTTCACCCCCTTGAAATAAACCTTTCCCGTCTTGTAATCAATAACACGCAGTCCATCCGCAAGACGATCAACACGATCAATAAAACCGCCGAGTATCACGGAGCGTTGTTCATCAAGCGCGAAACGGTAGTTCTCCCATTTCTCCAGTTGAACAATTTCCAACGGAGCATCTTTTTCATCCAACTGCAATACTCGGCGCGTAAGCTCCTGCAGTACATTTCTAATCAGCAGATTTTTTCCTTCAAGATCTTCCGGATTGGCAAAACAATCAGCAATAGCTTCATCAACAGCAGCAACCACTTTTTTATGCAATTCGGGAAAATCTGTTTTCACCAATGATTTCTTTCCGGTGTATAAAATTTCCATGGCTTTATGCAGCACATTTCCAAGAACTGCTGATTCCATGACCTCCTCTTTCTCTTCTTTTTCCTTTAGACCAGCCACATACGAAAAATAAAATTTCAATGGGCAAGAAATAAACTGCGCGATGGCAGATGGAGAAAGACTGGGATGGTATTTACTTTCCTTTTCCTCGGCCACGAAATATCGCTCCAGCCTTTGAATGACGGTTGTCGTTTTTTCCACGATAATGGGAGAAGGAACTAACCCCGCCACAGGTGTTGCAATTATTCGTCGGGAAAAAGAAACCGTATCGGGAT
>CAINVI010000009.1 GCA_903854075.1 Candidatus Pollutiaquabacter sp.
GAAGGTGTCTTGTGCACGAAGTACGTTAGCGGACAATAATAGGGTAGCAAAAAGCAGAAGTTTACGGAACATGATCGAGAATTATAATGGATTAACGGGATTTATGAGCAGTCCTTAGACTGCTTTGAAGTAAGAAAGGTTTAACGGCCTTCCATAAGCTCCATAAAAGATTCTTCAAATGAAGCGCCAATCGGTATGGACTCACCGGCAATCTGTATCATCTTATTACGTACTGATTCAACACGGCTGAACGGAATGATGAAGGAGCGGTGCACACGAATGAAATCGGCACCGGGTAGTTTATCCAGCATTGCTTTCATGGTCATTCGAACGACCACTGTTTTTTTGTCGTGCAAGTGAATCTTCAGGTAGTCGCCTAACCCTTCAATGTATACAATATCCTGTAGTGCAATTTTCACTAAACTATAATCCGCACGGATGAAAATGAATTTTTCTTTTTCTCCTTCGGTACCCGACTGACTTTTATAATCAAAATAATCCTTGGCACGATGGACCGCCTGTAAAAACCGACCCTCCTCGATGGGCTTGAGCAGATAATCAATGGCTTGAAGCTCATAACTCTCCACCGCAAATTCACGATGAGCCGTAGTAAAAATCACCATGACATCCTGCGGAATTGATTTCAGGAGCTCGAGACCGGAAATGGAAGGCATGCGAATATCCAGGAAAAGCAGGTCCACCGGAAATCGCTTCAGGTACCGAATGGCTTCGGTAGGTTGTGTGAAGGTACGCTGGAGTTCGATGAAGTCTGTCTTACCACAAAACTCCTTGATAATATCGAGCGCGAGCGGCTCATCATCGACAGCAATAGCACGAATCATGATAAATTAATGTGCAAAGAAATAAGGTATTGATTCTTAGTAGGGATTATATTAAGGAGGTATTTTCCAGAATAGGTCAATGCCAATCGCTCCTTGGCATTACCGACACCAATCCGCTCTGAAGGGATATCGTGCAAGTTCACAATGTCGTTCTTCACATCAAACTGTAATGAAGTGTCAGAAACCAAGAGTTTGATTTTTATTTCCGAATCGTGCTCCGGATTTGATCCATACTTGAACGCATTCTCCACAAATGGCAACAACAGCAACGGCGCAATCATTTTATCTTCTGTCACACCTTGCTGATCGAAAATAACTTTTGTCTTTTCTGTCAGCCGTAATTTCTGCAACTCAATATAATTGGTCAGGTACTCCACTTCCTTGGACAACATTACCTTATCTTCTTGCGCATCACTGATTACATACCGCATCAAACCGGACAGTTTTACAATGGCCGGGGCTGTCTGATCCGATTTCTTGTAGGCCAGCGAGTAAATACTGTTCAGTGTATTAAACAAGAAATGAGGATTTATTTGTGCTTTGAGGTAGGAAAGTTCGGCATTGACTTTTTCGTCCTCTGCTTCTCCTAACCTTTCTGTGATGCGCAGATACATGGAGGTCAGTAACACCATGATTCCCATCAAGAAAATTTGCATCTCGAAAAAAGAGAATCTCATTAATTGATGTGGTTGCAAGTGCGGAATATTCTTGCCATGATGAAAATGATGAGGGTTCATTGGATGACCTTTATCAAACAAATGGTCGCTTTCCGGAATAATCACCAGCAGTAGTATACAAACGGCAATGATGCCATAATAAGTCAGGTACTTTTTCGTAAAATAATACCGCGGAATAAACCAATGATAATTCAGGTAAAAAAGCGCAATGAAATAAATGGCGGAAAAGACATAAGGTATATATACGAAAAACGGAAGATTTTCCGCGTGCATATGTCGCGGTGTAGGTGAAAAAAATACCGGGAATGCAAGAAACAGTAGCCACAAAAAACTATGGACAACGACCGATCGCAAGCAGATTTTACAGTTCTTAAACACCTTACAAATATGGTAAATTCAGCGAATGTTCGCCTTATTTTGAGATAATGAAAGGAGTTGTCGGGGTGAAAATGTCTTTTTTAGAATAATAACTACATATTAACTACCCAACCGACACATTAATCGACGTAATTCTGTCTCTGCCAGCTTGGCAATATACCTGGCATTCACCAAGGATGCAGCTGTTTGCTCGAAGCTGGATTGTGCCGCTCGCAAGTCCAAAATCGTAGACTGTCCGACCGAAAAACGCTGCAACTGAATATCGAGTACCTGCGAGGCCAATGTGAAACTCTCCTCCTGTTGATCCAACTGTCCAAGTGCCGTACGGTACGCCTCGTATGACTTTATAGCTTGAGCCTCCAGCCGTTGCTGTGTCATGGAAACGGCTACACGTGCATTATCCGCATTCAACCGGGCAATCTTTTCCTGGGAGCGAACCGATCCGCCGTTGTATAACGGCACTTGCAATGTTGCACCGATGGCCGGTCCGTTCGACAAATTAAAAAGCGCAAATCCGGCTTCATTCACCGTACGGTTGTAGGAATATCCGCCATCCAGCCGTAACGATGGCATTCGCTGCGATCTGACTTCCCGAATACTTTCCTCCAACGCATCGGCGCGACTCAATGATGCGAGTAATTCGGGATGGTTTCGCAGAAAACCAAGCACTGAATCTAACGCAATAGAGCGATCAATGACCATGGAATCGGTAAGCAGATACTGTGTATCGACCGGCGAAACTATCGTGGTATTCAAATCAACCATGGCACGCCGAATGAGTAAATCCTGCTCAGCAAGATGCTGTTCACTGGCATTCACATCTATCCGTGCCTGAAACAAATCAGCGTTATTGGATAATCCTACTTTCACTCGCTGGTCAATGATTTCCAGCTTCTGATCTGCGAATTCCTTACTGCGTACGAGCGACGTCCGGTAACGCTGTTGTCGAACGACATCGAAATACGTTACGGTTACATCCGCCAGCGTGTTCTGTAGTTGCGCCAATAATTCTTGCTCTCCTGCCGCTTCGAGTGCAGCGAGTCGTTCGCGCGTGGCTCGTATGCGGAATCCATTGAACAAGGTATAATTCACCAGTAACTGACCATTAAAATTATTCGAAGCATTTCCGGAACGACTAATCTTAGTCCCGTTAGAAAATTCCTGATCAATATCGGTGAGTGATTCCTGGTCACGCATGCTCAATCCTACCGTAGGTAAACCGCCGGCATTGCCATAGGTATTCTCCAGACGATTTACTTCGGCAGCATTACGAGCCAGTTGTACTTCGTAATTTTTCCGGACAGCAGTTTGCTGGGCTTCGTAAAGCGACAACGGTACTTGTCCGTAAACTGTGTTTACTAGAGCAACGAGGAGTACAATACTACTTTTCTTCATGACGGATCGGCCGTGGTTTTACGCTTTCCGGAAATCACTAAGTACAATGCAGGTATTACGAATAGCGTCAGTATCAGTGAAAACAATAATCCTCCGACAATCACGATACCAAGCGGTATACGACTTGTTGCTGCGGAACCAATACTCAGGGCAATCGGTAATGCTCCCAAAGCTGTCGCGAGTGTGGTCATCAGAATCGGTCGCATCCGTTGTGCTGCTGCTTCGACAACCGCCTGCCGTAACGGTATTCCCTGATCTCTTTTCTGATTAGCAAATTCTACAATGAGAATGCCGTTCTTGGTTACCAGACCAATCAGCATAAGCATTCCAATTTGTGAAAATATATTCAGCGTCTGATCAAATATCCATAAACTCATCAATGCACCAGCTAATGCAAGCGGTACGGTAATCATGATGGTAATCGGGTCACGGAAACTTTCAAACTGAGCTGCAAGCACCAGATAAATCAATAACAAGGCTATAAGAAAAGCAAAGAGTATGTTCGATGAGCTTTCCGAAAAATCACGTGAGGGACCATTCAATGAAGTTTGGAAGGATGCATCGAGTAAGGTATCTGCTATTCCTTGCATGACATCAATACCGTCGCCAATTGTTTTTCCTTCCGCAAGTGAGGCGGAAACTGTTGCGGACTTGAACCGGTTAAAATGATAAAGTGTCGGCGGACTGGCAGACGTCGTCATTTTTACTACCGACGATAATGGAATTAACTCCCCGGAAGCGGTACGAACATTGAGTCGGGAAATATCTTCCGGCGATTGACGGTTCTCCAGTGCCACTTGCGATATCACCGAATATTGTTTTCCATTCATGGTAAAATATGCGATTCTTCTTCCGCTGAAAGCGCCTTGTACAACACCGGCGATATCTTCTACCGAAAGGCCCAGCTCACGCGCGCGCATACGATCAATCTCCAGATTGACCTCCGGTCGGTTGAACTTCAAATTCACATCTACATTCTGAAAGGCTTTGTTTGAGCGGGCGGCCTCCAAAAATTTCGGAAGAACCGTTTTTAGTTTTTCAAAATCCTGGTTCTGCAAAACGAACTGGACCGGCAACGATCCCCGTGAACCTAAACCAATGGATACAGTTTGCTCTTCAATAGGAAAAATGCGTAGCTTGTTGAAGCGGGCTACTTTTTTGCCGAGATCTCGTGCAATCTCCGACTGAGAGCGTTCGCGTTCGCTTCCAGGAACCAATATCAATCGACCAAATCCGGAATTCATGCCGGTACCAAAAAAATTAGGCACCGCCTGAAAAACAAATTCGCGCTCGGGCACAGAATCCATCAGGAAGTCGAGGAATTCCTGCCCGGCGGTGGTCATATAATTGTAACTGGCTCCTTCCGGACCAGAAATACTGAAACGAATACTGGACTTGTCTTCGAGCGGCGCCAGCTCACTCTTTAGTGTATTTCCCAGATAATAGATCAATCCAAAACAGATAATTAGAATTCCCCATGCCATTCGCTTACGTTCCACGAAACGTGATAACCGTTCGCGATAACCGGTTTCCATCGACCGGAAAAACGGTTCGGTCTTTTCATAAAATCGACCGTGACCGCCCGATTTACGATGGAGTAAAACATTCAGCACCGGAGTGATCGTCAGGGACACAAAGGCGGAAATGATGACTGCGCCAGCGACGACGATTCCGAATTCGCGGAACAAACTTCCGATGAAGCCTTGCAGAAAAATGACCGGAAGAAACACCACTGCTAGCGTCAACGATGTGGAAATGACTGCAAAGAAAATCTCACGACTCCCTTCACGGGCAGCGTCTTTTATAGAAAGACCTTGTTCGAGCTTTCTGAAAATATTTTCGGTTACAACTATTCCGTCATCAACCACCAATCCGGTAGCCAGAACAATCCCAAGCAGCGTTAAAATATTCACCGAAAAGCCGGCAGCATACATGATAAAAAATGTCGCCACAATAGAAATGGGAATATCAATCAACGGCCGTACCGCAATTTGCCAGTTCCTAAAGAAAAAGAAGATGACCAGTACGACTAAAAGGAAAGCAATCAGCAACGTCTCCTCTACTTCTTTTAAAGAACGACGGACGTTCTTTGTCGCATCAATCAGGATGTTGAGTTCGATTTCGTCTGATTTCTCTTTTTGCAACTGTTCTATCCGCTTATAGAACTCATCGGCGATGCGGATGAAATTCGCGCCGGGTTGCGGAATAATTGCCAGGCCAAGGCCGGGTGCGCCGTTCAACTTCCAGTTCTGCTCATATTGTTCAGGCCCTAGTTCCACTTTAGCAACGTCCTTCAGTCGAACAATTCCGTCCGGTGATTCCAGGAGAATCATATTACGGAAATCCTCTTCCGTCTGAAAACGGCCAGACGCTTTTATCGTCATTTCCGTCTCTTTACCGTATACTTTTCCGGAAGGTGTTTCAACATTTTCCGCGTTCAGTACTCGCGTAATATCATTGAACACCAGTCCGTACGCGGTGAGTTTGTCAGGGTCAATCCAAAGTCGCATGGCCGGACGACGTTGACCGAAAAAGTTAACAGAACTTACTTCGGGAATAGTCTGCAGCTCGTTCTGTAAAACATTCTCCGCATAATCACTCAACTCCAGCAATCCCTTGGTGCGACTCTGTATAGCTACCAATAATATAAAATCACTGTTTGCATCTGATTTGGTAACAACCGGTGAAGCATCAATATCTTGGGGAAGATTCTTCACCGCTTGACTAACTTTATCACGCACGTCATTGGCAGCGGCTTCCAGATCAGTACCCAAATTAAATTCAACAGTAATGGTGCTGTTTCCGATCGAGCTCGTACTGGATATGGTGCGAATTCCAGGAATGCCGTTAATGACTTTTTCCAGCGGCTCGGTGATCTGACTTTCGACAATATCAGCATTGGCGCCGGCATATGCTGTATTAACAGTAATGATTGGCGGATCAACAGCGGGATATTCACGAACGCCCAGATACGTAAAACCAATAATGCCAAATAAGATGATGAGCAGATTCATCACCGTGGCGAGGATGGGACGTTTAAGCGAGAGTTCCGAGATGTTCATACGCTGAGCAAACGATTAATAAGTGTACCCGGAAAGATCTTTCACTGCACGTATTTTAACGTCAGCTTTGGGACGAACGAATAATACACCGGTAACAATGATGGTGTCTCCCACAGAAATGCCTTCTTTAATTTCCACCAGATCGGAAGTACGGAAACCAGTTTTAACATTGACGAATTTTCCTTTACCGTCTTTGACAAGCATCAGTTTATCAGAAATTGCATCCGGTATTATACTTTGTGTAGGAACAAGCATTCCTTTTATCGGATGCTGAAGCTGCACCTTGACATAGGCGCCCGGCAACAGCGATGATGAACGAACCATAGCACGTGCTTTAATATTTCGCGTGATTGCGTTCACCTGAGGATCGAATGCCGCTACCTGAGATAACAAAGTATCTCCGGTTCCTGTAATGATCTGCAACGGTGTTCCTTTTTTCAACCTTCCCACAAATTGCTCGGGCAATGTAAAATCAATACGCAGCGGCCCGTCTTCTTGTAGCATTCCCAGTACCGTTTCTGGTTTCACATAAGCGCCGGCACTAACCTGACGCAAGCCCAGTGTTCCGCTGAAAGGAGCGCGCAATTCGGTTTTATCGATTTGTGCCTTTGTAATATCAACGGCCGCCTCCAGCGACGCTACCTGACCAATGGCCGCATCGTAGTCTGCCTGATTGACGCCGTTTACCAAGAGTAATTTCTCAAAGCGTGCTTTGTTTTTACGGGCGAGATCGAGTTGTACTTGTTGCTGCCGAAGCTGTGCTTGAAGTTCTGCATCGTTTATTTTGGCCAGCAATGTTCCGCGGGCCACGTGCGCACCATCACTCATGGAGACTGTCACCAATCGTCCGGAAGTTTCCGGATGAAGTTCTACCATTTCCGCTGCGAGTACCGAGCCATTACATTCCAGGATGTCGGCAGTTTCGGTATATCCGGCAATCATCACATCAACGGAAGTAGGGGACGTTGGTGGCGCTGCTGATTTTTTATCACCACCACAGGCCGCCAAAAAGAATAAGCTGAAACACAAATAATAACTGCGCATAGTACGATCAAAGTTAGCGGTAAAGAGCTTCTGCCATCTGCCACGTAGCAGAACTTATCGAAGTAAAGCGGTGGATAAGTCGGCAAAAGCTGGACAGTTCTATAGCAAGCAACCATTGTACCGGGTTTGTTCATGATTTTTTACCGCGACCTGTGATTATTTGCATGACGTATTTACTTTCGCAGTAGCCATGATTATCTCCCGTATCTCCCTGATTCCGCTCCGCATTCCACTTACTGAGCCCTTTATTATTTCGCTCGGACCACTCACCCATGCAGAAAATGTGATCGTGAAGATGGAATCCGTAAGTGGCAAAATTGGTTGGGGAGAATGCAGTCCATTCCGTACCATTCACGGCGAAACAATCGCCACCTGTATGGCCATCGGTCAGGAGATTGCCCAGCAACTCATCGGTCGTTCTGTTGAAACTCCCGAACACGTGTTGCAAACGATGGATCGGTCGATCTATGGAAACACGAGTATTAAAAGCGCGTTTGATATCGCTTTTCACGATTTACTGGCGCAGGAAAAAGAAGTACCGCTTTACCGACTTTTGGGCGGGACCTCCACGCGTACCTTGTTCACCGACTATACGGTAAGTCTGTCTACACCAGAAAAAATGACCGCGGATGCCCTGAAAATCGTGAAGAAGGGCTTCACCGTGGTAAAAGTAAAACTGGGTGGCGATCCAACGGAAGATGTAATTCGGTTGCGGGCTATTCGAAACGCAATCGGAAGTTCGATTCCGTTACGGATTGATGCTAACCAGGGTTGGGACAGTGCTGGTGCTGTTCATGCATTGCGTGCGATGAACGACTTGACGATTCAGGTTTGCGAAGAGCCGCTACCGCGCTGGAAGTACCGGGAGTTAGCTACCATTCGCACTGAAACAGCCATACCATTGATGGCGGATGAATCGTGTTGCGATGAAAATGATGCACTAAAACTGATTGAACTGAATGCTGTTGACGCCTTCAATATCAAGTTGGGAAAATCATCCGGATTCGTACGTGCGCAACGTATCGCAGCATTAGCCCATGTTAACAGAATAACACTACAAGTCGGTGGTTTTCTGGAATCGCGATTAGGATTCACCGCTGCGGCTCATTTTGCCATGGCTCATCCAACTATTGACTATATTGATTTTGACACGCCGCTGATGTTTACCGAGGATCCCGTGGATGGTGGCATACACTATGGCGAAAATGGAAGTATCACCTTACCAGACGCTGCAGGACTGGGTGCTCAATTGAAATCGGGCGCATTTTCTGAATCCGACCAGGTGATCGTCGAATGATTTTGAACGTAGATCGTAGTGATCTGCTACGTTTACAATTTTGCCAATGATCCCTTGAGGTGATTGATCACATTAACCTCTACAGCATCGATGGATTTTTTATCGGCCAGGAAACAGGACGCCCAGTCCGTAAGATGGATGAGGTATAACGAGCGCTCAAGTTGAGAATCGCCCTTCGACCAAACTTCACGAATGTGCGGAGTACGTTGCCCGATAATCTCTTTGGAGATCTCGATTCGAGCCTGCGTGCGGAAATAATCCGTCTCATTACGCAGAAAAACAACAGCACATTCCGGATGTTGCTCCGCCCAACCCACGAGTTCATTGTGATTCATTTCCGGAAGGATATGATGCCAGCACAACATCTTCGAGTTTTCATTGATTTGCTGACGGAATCGGGTGGCTACACCATTGTAACCGTCGCCGGCATAAATCACTGGCAACTTCGTGTATAAAAATTCTGTCAGCTGCATGGCTTCCGATTGAATGGCTGCCGCTTCGTTTTCCATACGGTTCAACGACACACGAAGCTGTCCTTTGAACGTATCATCGATCAGCTGTAATCCGTGCAGAACAAAAAACAATTGTGTGAGCGAATAGCCCAGACATGAACGCGGCGGCATGCCGCCGGGAATAATAATTTGATCCAGCTTATTCGCGGTTGCCATTTCAGCGACTTTGCCGCCGGAGGTGACACAAACCACTTTTGCCTTTTTCTTCAAGGCCATTTCCATTGCTTCCAGCGTCTCTTCCGTATTGCCGGAATACGAACTGACAATCACCACCGTATTTTCATTGACAAATGAAGGCAGGAAATAGTCCTTGTTAACAACGATAGGTACCGGACATTGGCCGGAAACCACTTCAGAGAGAATCGTTCCGCCGATTCCCGAGCCGCCAAGTCCGGTAATCACAACGTTATGGATCGGTGCGCCGGAAGGCGTGATTTTAGCGGCTTCGCCAATGGCAATAGCTTCCTTTAGCTGTACTGGGAATTGCTGTACGAGATTCTTCATGGGAATGATAAGTTATTGGTGCAAAAATAACGTGTTTCAGCGATAATCGAACGGATTCTGCACCATAAAAAAACACCTTTCAAACAAGCATTGTTTTATAACTCCGGTACTACCGTAATCCGTGCCAACCACTATCTTTGCGGAAAATCTACCGGTCTATGGAACTGAACGAACAGGAACTCATTCGTCGTCAAAAACTTGATGAACTGCGCAAGCAGGGAATTGATCCTTATCCCGCTGAACGCTGGGAAGTGAACACCACTTCCAAGGATATCCTGGCCGGATTCGACAGTAACCCGGAAGGATTCAAAGACCTCTGCTATGCCGGCCGTATCATGAGTATCCGTGATATGGGAAAAGCACTTTTCATCGTGCTCCAGGACTCGGTAGGGCGTATTCAGATTTACCTGCGCCGCGATGATATTTGTCCGGGGGAGGATAAAACGTTATTCGACTTCGTCGTTAAGAAAGGATTGGATATTGGTGACATCATTGGCATCAAAGGATACGTTTTCCGTACCAAGACCGGAGAGATCACTATTCATTCTACGGATTTCAAATTGCTTTCCAAAGCACTTCGTCCGCTGCCGGTTGTCAAGCAGGATGCAGATGGCAATATCCACGATGCGTTCACAGATCCCGAACAACGCTATCGTATGCGTTACCTTGATTTGATTGTCAATCCGCACGTGCGTGATGCGTTCGTAAAGCGTACACAATTGGTGAATTCCATGCGTAGTTACCTGAACGTGAAAGGGTACCTGGAAGTGGAAACACCGATTCTTCAACCTTTGTATGGCGGCGCTGCAGCCCGTCCGTTCAAGACGCATCACAACACGTTGGACATGACCTTGTATCTGCGTATTGCGAACGAGCTTTATTTGAAACGACTCGTGGTTGGCGGTTATGACGGCGTCTATGAATTCTCGAAGGATTTCCGTAACGAAGGCATGAGTCGCTTTCACAACCCGGAATTCACGCAAATGGAATTGTACGTTGCGTACAAGGATTACGAGTGGATGATGGACCTGGTAGAGGAAATGGTGGAAAAGATTGCCATGGATTTACACGGCAAAACTGAAGTTCCGGTCGGCGATCATGTTATCAACTTCAAACGACCTTGGAAGCGCTATACGATGTACGAATCCATACAGGAATTCACGGGTATCGATATTTCGGAGATGAATGAAGATGAGTTGCGTAAAACGTGCCGAAGTATTGGTGTTCAGGTAGACGAGAAAATGGGCCGCGGAAAACTCATCGATAGCATCTTCGGTGACAAAGTAGAGCCCAAACTTATTCAACCCACCTTCATCACTGACTATCCGGTAGAGATGAGTCCGCTGGCCAAGAAGCACCGCACGAAAGCCGGACTTGTTGAACGTTTCGAAGCCATCTGTAACGGTAAAGAAATCTGTAATTCATTCTCCGAGTTGAACGATCCTATTGATCAGCGCGAACGTTTCGAACATCAGCTCGAACTCGGTGCACGTGGCGATGATGAAGCCATGGTGTTGGACGAGGATTTCCTGCGAGCGCTTGAATACGGCATGCCGCCCACAGCCGGACTAGGAATCGGTATCGACCGACTGAGTATGATAATGACCAACAGCAATTCCATTCAGGATGTTCTCTTTTTCCCGGCAATGCGTCCGGAGAAAGTCGCGGAAGAACTTCCGGCACATGAGTAATCGCTGAATTCACACTAGTTACAAAACGCCGGACCACACCTCCGGCGTTTTTTTTCATCCCCAAAACATAATGGGTCGCTCAGCAGGTAGCCAAAATTATTCCTAATTTGAGTCCATGAAATTAAATCTGATTATTGGGATCGCCCTACTTCTTGGTGCCTGTAACGGCTCGCATGTTGTGCTTACGGATGCGCAACTGCGTACAAAGCTGGAGCAACACATCGTTATACTATCTTCCGATGAATATGAAGGTCGTGAGAGTGGTGAGCCTGGCGCGCTTAAGGCCCGCGATTATGTTGTTGATCAGTTTGAACTCATCAATCTTAAACCAAAGGGAAAGAAAGGATTTGTCCAGGAATTCACCTTCCCGAAAGGTGCTCGCTTTGGCGCCGGCACACAACTTTATATCAATCTGTACTCCTTTCAGCCGGATTCGGATTTTGTCCCGCTTCCCTATTCGTCTAACGGCGTCATTACAGGATATATTGCACGCGTTGGATATGGTATCGATGATCCGGGATTACAACAGCAAGATTACTTAGGCAAAGTTAATCTTGGCAAGAAAATTTTTGTCATGGAAAATGGCACACCGGACGGTAATAATCCGCACGGAAAATTCACCGAATGGACGGATCTGCGCAAGCGCATCGATGTTGCAGTTTCGAAGGGTGCTGCCGCCGTGGTCTTCATCAACAGCGATACATCCATCATTGTACAAGCGCCCGACTTCAACAGCCGTATTACTGCTTCTTCGGTGCCGGTAATCTTCGCCAAAGGAAAAGCTGCAGAATTGTTACGCGACAGTGTTGTTACAAATTGTACGATCGGTGTAGATCTTGAACGAATTCAAAAGCATGCGTACAATGTCATCGGCTTCGTGAATAATAAAGCCAAAAACACCATTGTTATCGGAGCACATTACGATCATCTCGGTTATGGCGAGGAGGGTTCGCTCTACCGTGGCGAGCGGGCGATACATAACGGAGCAGACGATAATGCAAGCGGCACTGCCGCCATGATTGAACTTGCGCGGCGACTGAAGGTGAGTGGACCAAAAACCAATAACTATCTTTTTATCGCTTTCTCCGGCGAAGAAAAAGGATTGCTGGGATCTAATCATTTCGTAAAAAACACGACGCTTGATTTGTCCACCATCAACTACATGATCAATCTGGACATGGTCGGACGGCTAAAGCCGGATGATAAAACACTTATTCTATCGGGTAGCGGAACATCGCCACGGTTCAAAACACTCATTGACTCCATTGCTGTTGACAGCATTCGAATCAAATCGTCGGATTCCGGCGTCGGACCAAGTGATCACACATCTTTTTATCTGCAACATGTTCCTGTACTTCATTTCTTCAGCGGCACTCACGCGGATTATCACAAGCCATCAGACGATGCGGATCGCATCAATTACGAGGGTGAAATCGCCATCATGAAAATGATTTTAAACACCATTGATTTGACTGCAAACGATGGAAAAATCCCATTCTCAAAAACAAAAGACGACGAGAACGAAAACGCACCAAAATTCAAAGTAACACTTGGTGTGGTGCCTGATTACACCTACGACGGAGAGGGAATGCGGATTGACGGCGTGACGGATGGAAAGCCGGCTGCAAAAGCAGGGTTTGAGTCGGGCGATGTCGTGATTCAAATCGGAGAATACCGCGTTGTGGATATGATGAGTTACATGAAAGCCCTCGGGAAATTCAATCGTGGAGATGCTGCCAAAGTAAAGATTCGTCGTGGTAAGGAAGAACTGGAAAAAGACGTGGTCTTCTGAACAATGATCTGTTCCACATCAAACGCTTCCTTTGAAGGGTTCATAGATTTTAGCATCTTTGCAGCATGATGAAACCTACCTTTTCCGTCATCGGTGGTGGCAGCTGGGCTACAGCTATCGTTAAGATTCTCTCCAATAATGTGGAGACGATTCATTGGTGGGTGCGTTCCGCTGAAACTGCTGACTTTCTCCGGAAATATGGTCATAATCCAAACTACCTGAGCGATGTCAACATTAATCAGGAACGTGTTCGGGTCACTACCGACTTAAAAGCTGCCATCCGTGAATCTGATGCGGTAATTCTGGCGGTCCCATCAGCATTTCTAAAACCTACGCTATCAGCAATTACACCAGAAGATTTTGAAGGCAAGATTGTTTTTTCTGCTATCAAAGGAATCGTACCCGATGAGCTTTTGATTGTTGGTGATTTTTTACAAAGTACTTATACTATTCCTGTGGCTAACATCGGTGTAATCACCGGACCTTGTCACGCAGAAGAAGTAGCGATGGAGCGCCTCTCCTACTTGACCATTGCCTGTCAGGATACAACGAATGCCGATATGCTGGCGCAGCACATGAATTGCCGCTACATCAAGACGACCGTAAGTGATGATATTTACGGCACAGAGTATTCCGCAGTATTGAAAAATGTTTTTGCTATCGCAGGTGGAATTGCTCACGGTGTCGGCTACGGTGATAATTATCTGGCAGTATTGATATCGAATGCGATTCAGGAAATAAAACGCTTCGTTGATGCCGTTCATCCTATCAATCGTGATATCAACGATTCAGCATACCTCGGTGATTTGCTGGTAACCGCCTACTCCTCGTTCTCGCGTAACCGTTTATTCGGTACCATGGTGGGAAAAGGATATTCGGTTAAAGTGGCGCAATTGGAAATGAACATGATTGCCGAAGGATATTACGCTACAAAATGCATCTACGAGTTAAACCGTAAATACGGCGTACACATGCCAATCACGGATGCTGTTCACCGTATTCTTTACGAAAAAGTTTCTCCGCGAATGGAAATGAAGTTGCTGAGTGATCAGCTGAAATAACTTTCTTTTAAAAAGCCAGTGTTATCATTCTTCCGGAGACGATTCCGTTGGCTGCGCATTAAAATAATACCAAACTTTCTCCGCTTTCGAATTTCCAATCACTTCGGCTAATTGATCCATGGGCGCAGCTTTTATTTGCTTGACGGATTTGAATACGCGTAATAATTCTTTTGAGGTTGCTTCGCCGATTCCCGGAATATCGTTCAACGCTGTTTTTATCGTTCCTTTATCGCGGCGTTTGCGGTGGTGGGTAATCCCGAAGCGATGCACTTCGTCGCGCAGCTGTTGTATAATCCGTAGTGTTTCACTTTTCTTATCGATATACAAAGGATACGGATCTTCCGGGTAATAAATCTCTTCCAGTTTTTTGGCAATACCGATGATCGCGATTTTCCCGCGTAGTCCGAGTTGTTCAAGGCTGTTTACCGCCGAACTCAACTGACCTTTTCCACCGTCAATGATAATCAGCTGCGGAAGTTCCTGCGCCTCCTCCAACATCCTTTTATAGCGACGATGTATCACCTCCTCCATCGATGCAAAGTCGTCCGGACCTTCTACCGTCTTGATATTGAAATGACGATAATCTTTCTTGGACGGTTTACCATCTCGAAATACGCTCATCGCTGCGACGGGATAAGCACCCTGAAAATTCGAGTTGTCAAAACACTCGATGTGTCGCGGCAATGTAGTCAACCGAAGGTCTTTTTTCATGGTCTCCATCAGCCGCAACACTTTGTTTTCCGGATGCTGCTTCTCGAGCTGTAATTGCTTTTCCCGAATATAATTCCGCACATTGGATTCCGAAAGGAGCAAAAGGTGTTTTTTATCGCCAATCTTCGGAACGGTTACTACCACGCCTGGAATCTCGAGCGGGATTTCGAAGGGCAGAATAATTTCCGTGGCTTCACTGTAGAAGCGAGTACGTAAATCGGCCATCGCCATTTCCAGTAACTCCTCTTTGGTCTCTTCCAGCTTACGTTTCATTTCTAAGGTATGCCCTTGGATCACTGCACCATTCATAATACGCAAGAAGTTAACGTAGGCGGAGTCTTCTTCCATTTGCAGCGAAAAAACATCGACATTGTGTATCGAAGGGTTGACAACAACCGATTTACGCTGGAACTTCTCCAGATCATCGAGCTTTTCCTTGATGGATTGCGCCTGTTCAAATGCATAGTTGGCAGCATAGTCCTGCATCAACATTTTCAGATGTCCGATGACCATCTGTGTATTTCCTTTCAGGATGTGACGGATATCACGGATCGAGGCATCATATTGTTCCTGAGATTGTAATCCTTCACAAGGACCGAGACAATTTCCAATCTGGTATTCAAGACAAACACGAAATTTTTTCTTGCTGATGTTCTCCGCTGTAAGCGACAATGTACAATTGCGAAGTTTGAACAATTTTGAAACAAGTTCGAGCAACGTGTTCACCATTTTCCCTGACGTGAAGGGACCAAAATATTCCGATCCGTCGCGTATAATCTTGCGAGTGGAAAATACACGCGGGAACCGCTCTTTCTTGATACAGATCCACGGATACGTTTTGTCGTCCTTAAGACTGACATTATAGCGTGGTTGATGTTTCTTGATCAGGTTGTTTTCGAGCAACAACGCATCCATCTCCGTGTCAACGACGATAGTACGTATATCGGCGATCTTTTTCACCATCACCGTCGTCTTCCCGCTTTCGTGTCGGTCTTTTTGGAAATAGGAACTCACCCGCTTCTTGAGCGACTTTGCTTTACCGATGTAAAGTAGTTTATCTTCCTTGTCGTAGAACTGATACACGCCCGGCTGATCGGGTAAAGCGGCCAGCAGATTGGAGATATGTTCGTTCGCCGACATGTATCGGTGCTGCGATTAGAGTCCGTACTGACTCAACAGATAAACAATGGATGTCATCGTACCTGCACCGAGTAATAATTCGCGTTTATTGATGCGGTCAAACGTATCTGTAGCAGCATGGTGAACGTCAAAATAGCGCTGTGATTCTACTACGAGTCCGATGAGTGGCGTACCGGTAGCATTTTGCAAATGTCCGATATCAGCGCCACCATGTTCTTCGTCAAAATTCCAGATGTTATACGGACGGAAAAGTGGCTCCCACTGGCGAACAATTTTTTTCTTCTCTTCAGGCATCTGTAGTCCGAGTCCAAATGGTACGAATCCGCCGGCATCACTTTCAATAGCAGCGATATGTTTCTCTTGTGAAGCAGCAGCTACCTCCGCATATTTTCTGCCGCCTTTAGTTCCATTTTCTTCGTTCATGAAAGCTACGATACGTATTGTACGCTTGGGTTTCCAACCCAATGCTTTGAGCGTGCGGATGATTTCTATCGACTGTACAATTCCGGCACCATCGTCGTGAGCGCCATCGCCGGTATCCCAGGAATCCAGGTGACCGCCGGCAACGATGATCTCCTGAGGCTTCTCC
>CAINVI010000010.1 GCA_903854075.1 Candidatus Pollutiaquabacter sp.
AATACCCAGTGGTACGAACATTGCCACTAAAATGGAAAACGAGTACAGAATGCGTGTAAGGCCCAACTCCTCTTTGGTCAGAAAGTTCGGCTGAATGACAATTAGGTTTACAAATCCAATCAGAATTCCGGCGTAGCCGCTGATCATATTGGTAATACCTTGTCGTTTAATGACACCCATAATCTTCTAACGCGTAAATCAGGAATTAATTGTCGACATCCATTTCTGGTGCCAAAGGATAAAGGAGAATACAAACCATAAGCGTTCGAAATTTTCGAGTGTGCCCGCAAGATAGGCATCACGAAGTGTGCGGACTTGTTCGACGTTCAAAACTTCTGTATCGCGAATACTTTCATCACTCATCACGTCATCAAACAAGTCACGCAAGTCTTGTTTCATCCAGCGCACAAGCGGAATACCGAAACCCATTTTAGGCCGATTCATCAGTGACTCCGGAACATGCCGATGAACGATATCTTTCAAGATTCGCTTTTGCGTACTGCCATTAATTTTAAACTCGGAAGGCAACGTTGCGACCCACTCCAACAACCGATGATCCAGCAACGGCTCCCGTCCTTCCAGGCTCGCTGACATAGTGGCTCTGTCTACCTTTTGCAAAATATCATCTACCAGGTAGGTTTTATATTCTGTAGCCAATATCTTACTTAACACGTCGTTTGCAGGACCTATTTTTGCCCCATCGTCGAAAACAGTCGACAATGAATTAAATTCTTTTTGCAAGATGATACGTACTTCATTTTCCGTATACACCTGGTTGGTGATTTTAAAACGTGTAACCGTATCAGTAGTTGACAGTATTTTTTTCAATTTATCCCTGCGGTTGGCTTCCGCAAGCGTTGTTGCCTTGTCGGGTACTAGATTTGCCGCCAATTTACCGAGCCAGTCGGGCACTAATGATAACTTCTTTTGGTAATTAACGTTTTTTCGGTGACGAGGATAACCGGCAAACAACTCGTCGCCGGCATCAGCACTTAGTGCCACAGTAACATGCTTACGTGCAAAGCGGCTAACCAAAGTCGTCGGTATTGCCGAAGAATCTCCAAAGGGTTCATCAAAAATATCCGGAAGCTGCGGAATAATATCCATGGCTTCGCGGAACGTACAAATATATTCATGATGATCGGTACGAAGATACTTGGCTACTTCTGCAGCATGAGGCGCCTCATTATACGCGGTCTCTTCAAAACCAATCGTGAACGTTTTGATTCGGGATGAGCTTTGCTGCTGCAGTAAGGCTGTAACACAGGAACTGTCATATCCGCCACTTAAAAAAACACCAACTGGAACATCCGCAACCATTCGGTCATTGCAAACCGTGTTTAATAGTTCTTCGGTCTGTTGAAGCGCATCTTCATACGAGATGGAACGTTTGGGAGCGTTGTAGGCATCAACAGCATCCCAATATTTCACCTGATGGAATTCACGAGTGGCAAGATCCAGTTCTGCGTAATATCCAGGACGAATCTTAAAGGTATTTTTAAAAATAGCGTATGGCGCAGGGATATATCCAAACTGAAAATATAGTGCAAGTGCGTCATTATCCAGCTGTTTTTGAAATCGCGGGTGGTGATGAAACGCTTTAAGCTCCGAGGCGAAGAGGAATAATCCTTCGTGGAAATAACAGTAAAATGGCTTTACGCCTGCTCGATCTCGAACAAAAAACACTTTTCCGGCAGTCGGATCAAACAAGGTGATTGCGAACATACCGACAAAACGCTGCACTCCTTCGATTCCCCATTGCTGATACGACTTCAGAATCACTTCGGTATCCGTATTGGAAACGAAGCGATGACCAGATTTCTCCAGTTCCCTCCGAATGGATTTGAAGTTGTACACTTCGCCGTTAAATACGATCCAGGTGGCGTTGGCCGGATTATGCATCGGTTGGTGCCCGGCAACGGTAAGGTCAATAATGGAAAGTCGGCGAAAACCCAGGCCTACAGAAGCGCGTGAAATGTCGAAAAACTCAACTCCTTTATCGTCCGGACCACGATGTTCCAGCGAATCGGCCATAGCACGGAGCTGCTCCGGCGTGGAGAGGCGATTAAAGTCGATAAAACCGGTAATTCCGCACATAAGATAACGATGTAAAAATAGATAAAAAGCAATCGGAGCGCTTAAAAATTACTTTTTTTAGCTAATTTTCACCCGTATTATGATGATCGATTATTGCTCCCCGAAGAGCGGAGCCAAACTATTTGCCAAAGACGGCGGGCTTATTGCTTCAAACGGAGACCATTTTCCGATAGTCAATGGTATACCGCGATTTGTACCGGAGGATAATTACGCAGCCGCCTTTGGATTACAATGGAAAACATTTACCAAAACGCAACTCGACAGCCACAGCTCACTTTCGATTACGTCGGAGCGATTGGAGCGTTGCATTGGCATGCCGCTTTCCGGACTGCAGGGAAAAACCGTGCTCGAGGTTGGCTGCGGTGCCGGTCGATTTACCGAACTTTTGGTTGCAGCCGGAGCCTTTGTACACTCCGTAGATCTTAGCGTTGCTGTTGAAGCCAATAAAGCCAATATTGGCGAACGTCCGAATTATACCGTAGCGCAAGCCAGTGTTTACGAACTTCCATTCCCAGATCAGTCGTTCGATTACGTCATCTGCCTCGGAGTTATTCAACATACGCCGTCCAGTGAAAAAACCATTGAAGCACTTTGGCAAAAGGTAGCCAAAGGCGGATGGTTAATTATCGATCATTACCGTTTACGGCTTTCGTATTTCAGTACGTTGAAACCTATCTACCGCCATTTATTACGGAAAATGAAACCTGAACGATCCAAGAAGTATGTGGACGGACTCGTTGATTTCTTTTTTCCGTTACACTGGAAGTTTCGAAACATAAAACCATTATGGTGGCTGCTACACCGGATATCTCCGTTAATCGAGTACATCCATCTGTTTCCAGAAAAAGGATATGAATTCCATTTGGAATGGAGCCGTTTGGACAGTTACGATTCATTGACGGATTATTACAAGCATCTCCGTACAGTTAGACAGATTCGTAATCTTCTTACAAAATTAAATGGCACCTCCATCTGGTCAACTGTTGGAGGAAATGGTGTTGAAGCACGTTGTCAGCGGAGTTGAGGTGATTAAAAAGTTCTATTTTCAACTATTATGAATAAATCAAAAACAGAA
>CAINVI010000011.1 GCA_903854075.1 Candidatus Pollutiaquabacter sp.
GTTCATAGGCGATGGCGAGCAACTGATAAATTCGCACTACTTGCGTTTCCGGCGGCAACATTCTTGCTTGTTGCAAGGCGTCCAGCAGTACTTCAATCGCTTTGTCGAATTGTGTCAGTTCAATATACAGGTTGCCCAGGTTTTTCTTCAGTTGTACGCGCACCGGAATCGATGCTCCATCGTCAGCGGTAGTGATGGCCTGGTGGAAATAGGCGAGGGCCTTTTCGTAATCCTCCTGACGGGTATACAGGTTAGCCAGGCTGCCCAGTGTTTTGGTACGGATGTCGATATCGTGTACTTCTTCGAGCGCATGCGCTGCGCGCAAGAGGTAATAGAGTGACCGATCCTCTTCGTCGCTGGTGTTGAATGCATTTCCAAGTAGGAAATAACAATTGACAATTTCTTTTTTGTTTTTTAATCCTTCGAAAATCTTCAGCGCCTTTTTATAATGTTCGATGGCGTTGGAATACTCCTGCAGATACATATACAGGTTGCCGATGTCGATGTAGCAGGCCGCGATACCCTGTGAATCACCCAGTGAGGTGTGAATCTTTAGGTTATCAAGGATGTGTTCCATGGCGGCCGGACAATCTCCCAGCTTGAAATAAATGGCCGATATTTCGTTGTTACAACCGATCTGACCGGTCTTTTCCTGCAGAGCACGGAAAAACTGAAGCGCTTCGTTGAAGCCGCTCAGCGCGCGTTTGAAATGCTGTTGTTGCAGGTGACAAACGGCTTTGTCGCGGATGATGATGGCGATACCGAGTTTGTAATTTTCTTTCTGCGCCAACGCCAACGCATCTTCGAGCAATGACATGGATTGCTCTACGTCACGACTGCGCAATACCTGAGCGCGTTGAATAAGAAGGTCTACACTTTCTGTGCCCATAACGGATCATTGTGTATCGGCTGGCGATGACACCTCGGAATAATACCGCCGAAAACAAGCCGGATGGGCAGATTTTACAGCGAACTCTTACACTCTTGAACGGTGTCGGAGCTACCGGTCGGTAAGGCTGAAAATTGCTTTTTCCTAAGGAGATGGTAATATAAGAGAATGCTGCTGACGGATCCGCTGAACTCCTTTTCCATGGCTGATTTCGGAAGGTTTGGTAAAGCTAAGCCTGTGGATTCGTCTTTCAGCTGACGAAAATCACGATGGGCGCGAAATACAGCTTTACAGTCCGCGTATCCCGAGGTAAAAAGGAAAGAAAAGGCTGCCAGGGCGTCCAAAACGATTCGATAACGATAAATTTCTCTGAATTTCTTACCGGTAAGATTGTTGTGTAACATCAACAAATTGTTGCGGAAATTGAGGTACGTCTTTTTGGGATTGCTTTTGTGCAAGGTTCCGCCACCCACATGGAAGATGATGGATTCCGGGCAAACAAACACGTTATAGCCTGCACGGTGCAGTCGCCAGCAGAAATCGATTTCTTCCATGTGCGCAAAAAATCGTTCGTCCAGGCCGCCTAATTCGCGGTAACACGAACTCCGCACGATCATGCACGCACCGGTTGCCCAGAACACCGGTCGCGTGTCGTCGTACTGACCGTTGTCTGTTTCGAGCGACTGAAAAATTCGGCCGCGACAATAGGGAAAGCCCAGTCGATCGAGGTAGCCACCGGCCGCACCCGCATATTCAAACTTGTCGCGACGATGATAATCGCGGATTTTCGGCTGACAAGCACCGATTTCCGGTCTGCTGTCGAGTAAGGTGATGAGCGGCTTCAGCCAGCCCGGTGTTACTTCAATATCGGAGTTAAGTAATACGAAGTATTCCGCTTCCACGTGTTGAAGCGCGCGATTGTAACCACCGGTGAACCCAGTGTTCTCCTGCATGGTAATGATTTCCACTTCCGGATGATAGCGCTGGAGATATTCAATTGATCCGTCGGTCGAGGCATTATCCGCAACAATGATACGCGCATCGTCAGCGGAGTGACGAACGACACCGGCAAGGAATTCTTCCAGGAATTTTTTTCCGTTCCAGTTCAGGATGACTACAGCCGTGCGCTTGGTATTGTTCATAGGTTAGCGCGGAAGTCGGAAGTTCTCCTTGGTGCGACTTCCGTAGATATCGTAGGATTCGGCCTGGTCCAAATCCGGACCGAAGGCTTGAGATCGGCTGTGCAGTTTCAGCTCCCAGTTCGGATCCTGCACTTCACCGCGAACGTCCGAATGCAGTAGGCGGAAAGTATTGGAAGCGAGGTCCGGTGCATAAAAAACGAAACGTCGGTTCGTTTGATTGTTAACCTTGTAGTAGTGCCAGATTTCGTAGGGATACGATTCCGGATCCTGAACTTCTTTAACGATAGTATTCGGAGGGCCGTATTTGAGA
>CAINVI010000012.1 GCA_903854075.1 Candidatus Pollutiaquabacter sp.
AGTTAAAGCGACTGATGTGCCTCCGCCGGGAGCCGGATTAGTGACATCGACGTTTACTGTACCTGCCGTGGCAATATCAGCAACAGAAATAGGTGCCGTTAGGGTGGTGCTGTTCACATAGGTGGTTGTCTTGGCAACGCCGCCCCAGTTGATGACAGATGCCGGATAGAAGTTGCTACCGGTAACCGTTAAAGTAAACGATGAACCGCCGGCGGTAGCCGATGACGGGCTCAGACTTGTGGCTACAGGCAATGGATAATTAAGCGTAGTACTTGATGGGTTGCCGGTGGTAGTGGTGGTATTGTACAGGTTGCCGGTGGTAGCGAATTCGTACGCGCGGAAATAATACGTTTGTCCTGGAGAAAGATTGGTGACGGTGGCGGAATTTGTGTTTCCAACAGAAATAATCTGCTCGCCACTGCCGCCGTAAGTAGCGTTGGCTGTATACGATTGACCAGAAGTAGGCGCTACGAATGAGTTGGTGGTATTGATTTTCACCAGTCGACTGTCGCCGTTACCACTTACCCACGATGCGGTGACCTGGCTGCTGGTAGCGCCGGAGAAGGTAATAGACGAAGCCTGTGTAGAGGGCGCTGAAGCGGAAAGGGGAACAACGGATGACCAAGAGGCTCCAACACGAATAGCATCAACAACCACTTGTGGTGAAGTGGTCGCTGAGCCCTGACGAAGTCCGACAGCACTAATAGCATCGGTTCCGTTGGTTGTGGTTATCGTTAATTCCGGTGTTCCGGCCGTTGCTTCAGTGGATGGCATACCACTTGGCACTACCCACATGGATAATGGATCCGCAGTAGTTCCTGTTACTATTGTGTGCTTTACAATAATGAAGTAGGTCGTGTTCTTGGAGAAACTGGTAGTTCCGTAAGTCGCGGTACCCGTATTACTGATTCCGAAGTTTACATTACCGCTAACAATTCGGGCAAACACTCGACCGGAAAAAGTATTCCATGCGGCTCCACCTGGACTACCTACATTAAAAAAATAGTCTCCCGTTTTTGCGGTAGCCGCATCGGTGATGTTAACCAAAAAAGAATAGTAAACCGTGCCCGTTTGCGAAGTAAATGTTTGGTTGTCGTCTTCACCGCCAAGATTGTTCACCAACGAGGCATTGCCGATGCCGCTACCGGAATGTCCGTTGTAGGTGAGGCCGCTCGTTGTTGAGATGGCGTTGGTACCACCTCCGCTATGCGCCGTCCAGCCGTTGGATGTTAATGCGCCGGTGAAATTAAAGTCCTGTGTATAGACCGCCTGTGCGCCGGCCCGCATACAGAGTAACGTCAAGATGAATAAGAACGATACGGTGATGTTCTTGGATGCAGACGTAATGTGTTTCATGGAATTGAATGTTGAACGGTTTGGGTATTGGTAGGGTCTTATGTGTGTAATCAATTAACGAAATTCTCTATACGGGAATACCGCGCAAGATGGTACTCCGATATGAAAACAATGTTATACGAGTATTATCTCTTATTGGGTACACTTCTCCCAATATAAAGACCCTCTAATATAGATCAAAAACAGCTGTAAATGTGGTGTTTACGCAGTTTTATTCTTTCACCAAGCGAAAATGGTCGTTCACGGAAACGCCGGTAATAATCACTGAATAAACTCCCTTAGAAAAATGGGTTAAATCGATCGGAAAAGTGGGGGTTTCGGCCGGGTTGAATTGGCCGGAAAAGACGGTGCGGCCGCTCATGTCTGAAATTGTCATTGTCACGTTTTCGCGCAACATTTCGTTGACGGTGATTTCCGACCAGGAGGAGGATGGATTCGGTGACAACGAAAACAAACTGCTCGCTTTCCGATGTAAATCGACCGCTACCGTTTCGCTGTAAGAGAACTTATCGTCAAAATCGGTTTGGCGCAAACGATAATAGGAAATGCCGGCTAAAGGAGATGCGTCAAGGAACGTATAGTATTGCTCTACCGAAGAGTTCCCGGCACCCTTGCGTGAACCGATGGCTTCAAACGACTCGCCATCGCGACTGCGTTCAACCGTGAAATAATCGTTATTGATTTCCGTAGCGGTCACCCAGCTCACCGCCACACGGTCACCGGCAGATCGCGCATCAAAGCGCAATAACTCTATCGGCAATGGAGAGGTAAGCGAAGACAATGTCCATGCGGTATTATTGGAAATAGGAAGTGATGTAACCGTTACCGAGGTGATAGGATAAGGCGACACTGATGCCGTTCCCATTTGTGGTAAGTTCCACGACGGATTTGGTGTTGCATTGCCATTCCAGAATTGTGCGAGAAGATTTCCCGGCACAGGATCAGAGGTGGGAAGTTCTGTACCCGAACGATTGTTATAGGTGAATGTTACGTCACAGGAAGACGATGATCCTCCGGTTGTGCCGATATACCAGAATCGGTCAACGGTCCAGTCGCGATTGTCCGGCGTATTGTAAATCGGATTGTTCGCCAACAGGTTGGTTACTTGTGCGGGTGCTGTGGGCCACGGCAAATTGCTGGCCGGCGTTCCATAGGTGGCCACCGACAACTCGCCCGCAGCATCATTCGCCTGTTTGTTGATATAGAACGGAATCGTGTCTAGTGTACTGTTGATGCCAAACGGAATAACATACAATCCGGTGCCAGTGCCGATTTTCCATTTCACCATAGAGGCACAGCCTCCCGTAGAATCTTCCGCAACAATGTAACGGTAATTAGAGCCGCCCGCCGTGGTTGGGCTACCAATCAACTTGATAGCCGCCGTCGATGGACTTTCCAGCGTAAGCGTATTTTTATTCAGCTGAAGAATGCCGGTCTGTATGCCGTTTCCTTGTCCAAGCGTGAGCTGATTAACGACGAAAACATCGTTGATCATTCTTACCAACGTATTTCCAGTCTTGGCAATCCATAGGTTATAAAAACGTTCACCGCTCGGACACATAATGGTTTGCACCGCTTGTGAGCCGTAGAACTTGACGGACTTCGCTGCATTTGTGGATTCATTGAAACCGGTCAAATTATAGTTGCTCCAATTTCCGCCGATGGCGATATCGGTGCCGTTGGTAAGCTGATCAAGGCTGGCAATGCCGCCAGTAATCGTAAGGTCACCACGAATAGTAAGCACTAAGCCCGCACGAATGGTTTTTACACCAGAACCGGAAATGATCAGGTGCCAATATTGATTCTGGCTTACACTGGAAATAAAATCCTGCTGCGTCAGTACCGATTGATTGCCGGCCGCAGAATATTCCACCGTACTGCCGTTTTCAAAATTATAGCGGTTGTTAATCGTACTCCAATTGGCGGTACCTGCGGGAAATCCGGTAGTACCGGTGAGCTCCAGTTTTCCTCCCGTCTTAACGGTGAAATTCATGAAGCCCGCCGCAGGGCCGGTTGGGCTATAAACAGCACCGGCTTTTATCACGCCTCCGTTACCAACGATGAAGTTACAGGAGTTTCCCACCGTGGCGTAACCACTAACAGCACCAATATTGGGGGCGGACAACGTAATGGTGGTACCGGAAATGGCTGTAATACTTGCGCCGGAAGCGATATTGGTTCCGGAAATTGATTGTCCAACATACAAGCCGGCGGAAGAACTGACCGTGATGGTACTTTGTCCCACACTTCCGGAAATAGAGGGTGCGGTGCTCGGCAAAATCGTTACGGCACCAGTGACAGCGCCTGTATTGTTGATGGAAAGTGTCACCGTTGTACCAACTATAGCTGTAATGGTGGCATTGGGCGCAATGCCCGTTCCAACAACACGCTGTCCTACCGCCAACCCGGTGGTTTGTGAAACAGTGATTGTATTTGTGCCGGCTGTGCCGGAACCCGTGGTATACGGAATATTATTCGGGTTGTTCGAACACGCATAGATAATGCCCGGTACAATCAACGTTCCGTTCACCGTAACCGTTCCGCCTGCATCATACGCGCCCGTTCCGGAAACACCATCGATGGTGAGGTTGCCCGGCTGGGTAGGACTTCCGGCGCAATGAAGTGTATACCCGAAGTTCACCGTGACATTAAAACGACTAGATCCGGTCGTGTTGTTGTAAAGCTGGGTATTAGACACCTGATCCCAGCGCAGTGTCACATTCATTGCAACGATCAGCGAGGTGATCAGATTGGTAGTTGCATTCTTACGGAACCTGCTGGAGGTAAACGTTCCTACACCACTGATGGTGGTAGCTACGCCGTCGAAGTTAAACGCGATGCCGTCGAACGTGGCTCCATTTCCTATTTCACCGTCACAAACAATATTGGAACCAAGTACGTTGATATAAACGTTCTGCGTGCCTTGATTGGAAAAAAGCTTGGCGCCGTTTTCTGCAGTAAGATTCGATAAATTATAGGGCCCAGGTGTTGGCAGTGTAACTGTATGTCCGGCGCTGATGAAAACACTCGCCGTTGTTGCACTCGGCCAGGTAGTCGCTACCCAGGCAGATCCATTCCACGTTTCCCAGATGGCGGAATTTGTCCATACTCCACTGGCAATGGTGCGGTAATCGTTCACGCTCTGCGCTCCCAGATTATTTCCGGTGGCGCTCAGCAAGAATACGCTGATGAAAACGTAAAAACGAAGGAGTGTTTTTTTCACGATTATATCAGAACAATTATGTACCCATAATGGCACATTGTTCCAAGCATCAAAATAACAACTTAATTGGCTGTCAGTCAATTAACTTTTGGTTAAATCACCGTTTGTTAACGTCGGTGGAGTGTTAATTGTTTTTGTCATTATTAACTGTTTTTCGGTATTTTAAGCCAAGCGTCTTGGCGTGGGAACAAAAAACGGGGGGTTTTAATCAAAAAAACCGCTTTTATTGGTGCGCTTCGGGCTGAAAATACCCGTCCAAAAGAGCAGATTTTGGGCGAACGGCTGACCATTGTTCAACATCAAATGCCAGTACTGCCGCTGTACAAGGAACCATTTCGGAATGATGGCTGCCGGTTAGCTGCCATAAGAAATTTGAAATGGTAAAATTGTGCCCGAACAGATAACAACAATCGTGTTGATCGTCTATTGCCTGAACGACGTTGAAATAGTCGTCCTCGCCGGTGTTGTACAATTTTTTTTCCGGCAGTATAGAGCTTACCGGAAACGACAACTCCTGGGCGATGATCGATGCGGTGGTCATTGTTCGCAACGACGTGCTACAGATCATCAGCGAAGGAAAAAATTGTTGTTCGCACAAAATCCCTCCAATAAACTTCGCCTCCGCAATTCCGCGCGAAGTTAACGGCCGTTCATGATCATTGCTACCGGGCGCCGCGTGCGCATGACGAATCAACACCAATCGTTTCATGAACCTTAATACGCGCTGCGAGGAATTTGTTTCAGAATTTCCAATAAAGCGGAACGAGCACCACGAGTGCAATCATCAATAAAATCGTCAATATAAATCCTGCGCGAAAAAAATCTGAAAACCGGTAGCGACCGGGTGCATACACCAGCATACAGGAGGGTTCAAAGGGCGCCACCAGCGATACCGATGCAGATAACATCACGGCAATAGCAAACGGTTGCGGGCTTACTCCCAATGTTCGTGCGGACTCCAACGCAATGGGAAGCACTACGAGAGCAGCGGCCGCATTAGACATCGGTTGTGTCAAAAGCACCGTCAATATGATGAATCCCGCCATGATAGCGTGTAGTCCGAAGGGTTGTAAATGTTCAATTATTCCGTTCGAAATCCAGGCCGCAGCTCCGGTGTTCAGCATCGCCACTCCCATCGCGCTCATTCCGGCGATTAGAATCAGCAAGCGGAAATCAATCATCTCATAAGCACGACTCAGGCTGACCGCTTTCGCCGCAATAACCAGCAGTGCAGCCACCAAAAATGCAGGTGCGGACGGAAGTAAACCGGTAATAGAACAAATAATGGCGGCTAAAAACGCAAGTACCGATAGGTATCCTTTTTTCTTACGATATAACAGTGGCTTGAAGTCCTCTAGAATATGCAACTCACGGGTACGGCGGTAATAACTTATTTTTTCGGCAGCACCCTGAACCAGCAACACGTCGCCTACTTGTAACGTGAGATGACCTATTTTTTCATACACGGATTGACTTCTGCGATTTATAGCGATAACAACTAATCCGTAGTCGTGTCGGAACCGGGTGTCGCGTAACGTCCGATTGACCAGCAATGATTGCGGAGTGACTAACAATTCTGCTAAACGGAAATTGTCGCCCTGCAGGTCGCGTTCAATGAATGCGTCCGCGCGTATTTCTACCCCGGCAACTTCTTTCACATCCATCAGCGTGGATATATTGCCTTCCACCAACAACACATCGCCCTCACTCAACACGGAGGTGTGGTCTGGGACAAGTTGGGTCTTGTTTCGGATGATATTAAGTATGCGAAAACCCATGGTCGCCAGTCGGGAACTAAATACCGGTTGCCCGATCATCGGCGATCCCGCAGAAATAATCACCTCGCTAACATATTCACGCAAACCAAATTCCTCTGCTATGGTTTCGTTGGGATGATCGGGTAATAATTTTCCGGAGAAGAGCGATAGAAAGACTACGCCAATCAAAAATAATGAAAGACCAACAGGGGTAATATCAAATATTCCAATGGTTTGGTAGCCGTGCTTTTGTAAATATCCGCTCACCGCTAGGTTGGTAGAGGTTCCTATCAACGTACATGTGCCGCCCAGTATGGATGCATACGCCATAGGGATCAGCAACTTTGATCCACTAATTCCGGTGCGACGCGCAACCGACAATACCGGCGCAAGATAAATCGCCGTAACAGCCGTGTTATTCATGAACGATGATGTGAATCCAACTGCCGTCATCATTCGTGCAATCGTTCCGGACGTACGTCCCTTGGCTTGTTTTAACAGTGTTGATCCCAGCAAATCAAGAATACCGGTTTCCTGAAGTGCGCCGGAGAGCACAAAAAGCGCGGCCAGCATCCACACATAATCTTCACCAAATCCGGAAAGCGCTTCCGCCGGCGTAAGTATACCTGTCAGCATCAGCACCGCCAACATACAGAGTGTAATCCAATCGACAGAGAATTTGCCGATGGAAAATAAAATAAGGGAAAACAATAATACGCCAATGACAATAGCTATATCCATGTCCGTATCTCAAGGAACAATATAAAAATTTATCGGAGTACAAGACAAGACGTTCGTCAGTCTGTGAAAAGCGAGGATTATCGTTCCAATAATAGGAATAACAAGGCGGCGCTCATGATTATTAACCACAAAAGAACACCGTGAAGCATAGGTCGTACCCCCACTTTACGCAATGCGTCTCGCGTGATACCGGTTCCGATAAGAAAGAGTGTAATTGAAAATCCAATCTTCGCGGCAGCAATCAATGGTACCGTAATATCTTTAGAAAAATTAAAATAGGTCGTCGCGGCGGAGGCTAAAAGAAAAAACAAAATGAACCACGGAAAGCCGGAAGCCGACGATTTTGATTTGAAAAAGCGTGCGGTAATGGCTGTCATGGGAATAATCCAAAGTGCGCGAGCCAGTTTTATGGTGGTGGCGGTCTGCAAGGCTTCATCACCATATTGAGCAGCGGCCCCCACCACAGAGGAGGTATCATGAATAGCAATCGCCGACCACACACCGAATTCATATTGGCTGAGCTGGAACCAATGGCCAATCAGCGGAAAAATAAAAAGTGCAACGGCATTAAGAATAAAAACAATACCAATCGATACCGAAATGTTTCGTTCATCCGTACGCATAGCCTGACTGACAGCGGCTATAGCACTTCCCCCGCAAATCGCCGTTCCGACGCTAATCAGATAGCTGATGGCGGAATCCAATTTGAGCCAGCGTCCTAATAAATAACCTAGTCCGAGGGCCAGCGAAAGTGAAAAGAGGGTGAATAGAAACCCTTCGCTCCCCGCTGTAATCACCGCGTTAAAATTCATGCCGAAACCAAGCCCAACGACGGCCGCCTGAAGCAAATACTTCGTAGTCTTTTTCACAAGAGCACCATGGGGCTGCGTGAAAAATAAACCAACAATTAGTCCCATCAACAACGATTCGCCGGGATTACTTCGCAGGACAATCACAGCGAGTAGCAATACGTAAAACGGAAGTGGCTTCAATCGTTGCGCCAGCGCGTGTCCTTCGGTGTTCATGCGTCACAAATATAACACGCCGAAGAGCCCGTATAGACAAGCAACACATAATTATTTCGGGGAGGATTCCCAACTTAGTGCCTCAGATTACTGTACCTTGTTGCGGTAAACGCAATACCTGTTCAACCATGCGAAATTTTCGCTTACTGGATTTTTATGCGACCTGGTGTGAGCCCTGTAAATGGTCTGCGCCTATCGTCGAGGAGGTAATGGCACACTTCAAGGATGTGATCGCGCTGGAAAAAATCGATATTGATCAGGATGCTGAGTCAGTCAATCGCTATAACATTCGTAGTGTGCCTACTTTTGTATTGTTAGAAAACGAAAAAGAAATCTGGAGGATGAACGGGTTTGACCGCGCCTCCGCCATGATAACTGCCATTAACGGTGTAATCGATCGGCCCCATGAGCAACACTAAGAACACTGCCCAACTTGTTCTCAACACATCGGCCAACCTACTGGGTTTCTGCCTGGTGGTTATCACCTCCCTGCATATTTCCAACTTCACCACCGGCCACTGGATAGATGAAATAACGCTTGTTGTTGCCTTCTTTTTAACCCTTTCCAACGTGCTCTCTTTTTATGTTATTCGTAAAATCGAAACTCCGCAAGCTCGGGTCGCGGAGCGGTGGTCCGAGTTTTTCTTTATGGCCGCGCTGGTGGGCATTTTAATTGCCATCTCACTGATTACGTTCAATTTTATTCGCTGATTACCCAAACACCGAATTTGGGTGCTCTCCACTATTGACCGGGCGCGGGAGTTAACCGAACAACTTGTCACTTTCGCGAAGGGCGGGGCGCCCAATATTGCCGCCCGCCCACTTTTCCCTTTGCTGAAAGAGGTCGCGGTCGATGCGGCGGAAGGGCGGACTGTAACGCTAGACTTCGATACCGAAACCGGTCTTTGGCCCGCCCTTTTTGATGATGTACAAATTTCAAGAGTTGTTGAGGTGTTGATTCAAAACGCCTATCAGTCTATGCTGGATAATTCGGAGAGGCCCCGAATAAAAATAATCGCCCAAAATGTAGAGTTGATGGATAACGAGGTTTCAGGACTGTGTAGCGGAAAGTATGTCCGGGTTTCAATAACTGACAATGGAACCGGTATTCCCGATGAAATATTGGAGCGCATCTTCGAGCCCTACTTTTCTACAAAAGGCGCCGGCCGCGGATTGGGGCTGGCTACCGTTTATTCCATTCTTCAGCATCATCAGGGTGTTATTACTGTAGATACACATATCGGCGCAGGAAGTACGTTTACGTTTTATCTTCCATTTGCTGCTGAAAAGAAAGGTGCGAACTCGGCGCGTCGAAAGCCTAAAAATGAAAACACCCGAAGGATCTTGTTTATGGACGATGATGAATTCATCCGTGATGCTTTTACCGACGTGCTGGTCAACATGGGATACAGCGTGGCTAGCGCGCGTAACGGCGAAGAAGCCCTGGAGCTGCTTAAAACAAGTTTTCAGGACGAACGCTTTGCCGCCATCATCCTGGATCTCCACGTCGAAAATGGCTTGGGGGCGAAGGATATTATAGGAACTATCCGTGAAATGGAGCCGGATTTGCCAGTCTTCCTGGCCAGTGGAACAGCTGACGATCCTTCCATGTCCGATTTTGAACGACTGGGCTTCAGCGATAAAATGGAAAAACCCTTTAAACGAAAAGAGCTCTCGTCCTTGCTCCGAAATTATATGAACGGTTAGTGTAACCAATGCAGGGGTGGATTGTTATTTAATCATGAAAAACACCCTGATCATCGGCGGGTCGTCCGGAATAGGCGCAGCTATTGCCGCCAATTGTGCGGAGGCGGGCCACACCGTATGGGCGACCTACCATCACCACAACACAACCCTACCGGGCGTTACTTTCCATCCGCTCGATGTAATATCGGATAACATCACCCTCGATTTTCTTCCAGAACAACTGCATCATCTGGTTTATTGTCCGGGAAGTATTTCTCTGCGCCCCTTCTCGCGGATTTCTCCCAACGATTTTTTAGCCGACTACAAACTGCAAGTTGGTGGATTGGTACAGGTGTTGCAGGCGGCACTTCCGAAATTAAAAGCTTCCGGAAACGCTTCTGTCGTTATCTTCTCTTCAGTCGCCGCAACAACCGGACTATCCTACCACACTCAGGTGGCTGCTACTAAAGGTGCGCTTGAGGGATTAATGCGTGCGCTGGCGGCTGAGCTCGCTCCCGCCATCCGCGTCAATTGCATTGCCCCTTCATTGACGGACACCCCGCTGGCCGCCGCCTTATTAAGTACCCCTGAAAAACGTGACGCAAACGCTCTGCGACATCCGCTGAAACGCATCGGACAGCCGGGTGATATCGCCGCAGCAGCATTGTTCTTATTGTCTGATCAATCCTCATGGATGACCGGACAGGTGCTCGCAGTAGATGGTGGAATATCAACGATTCGGTAAGATGAACATATTTACTGCCGCTGATCTCGATCAAATGCCGCGCTTCACGCGCGCTAATCTGATTAATTGTTTGACGGGAATTAAACCGGCAATACTGATCGGTACCACATCTGTCGATGGCGTTTCTAACCTGGGCTTATTCAGTTCTGTGTTTCATCTCGGTGCCGATCCTGCGCTGATCGGATTTGTCCAACGTCCACTCACAACCTATAGTCACACCTACAAAAATATTTTAGCCTCTGGAGTTTATACAATGAATCATGTCACCTCCGATCGTATTGCGGAAGCGCACCACACCTCGGCTAAATTTGGAGATAATGAGTCGGAGTTTGCGGCATGCGGATTCGGCGAAAAATTTATTGCGCCTTTTAATGCTCCGTTCGTCGGTGGAAGTCCTGTGCAATTTGGGCTTCGGTTTGTTCGTGAAATTTTTATTCCGGAAAACGACACGCGACTTATCATTGGCTCCGTCGAAATAATTTCGGTCGATGAACGAGTTCTCTCCGAAGACGGCAATCTTGAACTTGATCGCGCGGAAAGTGTTGGCGTAGCCGGACTAGAATCGTATTATGCACTACGTCGTCTTGCAAAATTCGGGTATGCCAAGCCCGGCGTGCGACCGGTTGATGATCCAAAGTAGCCGTGACTCACAAGAAAACGATCCTGCCGGAAAAAATATGTGTCGCCTGTGGACGGCCATTTTCGTGGCGAAAAAAATGGGAACGCTGTTGGGAAGAGGTCCGCTATTGTAGTGATCGCTGCAGAAAAGAAAGAAAAGGTCTGCGGCTGCAGCAGTGACCGGATGAATCACTTTGGTTATCTTAGCGCAGCATAAAGCCTGTCTATGAACCCATTCCTCACTAATGTTGTCATCCGCACCACGCAGCAAGGCAACCTGAGAAAAGGAGCATCCTCTGCTCCGGTGAGCGCCTTCCGTCTGGCAAAAGGCTACCGAGAACTTAAAATCATAGCCGTACGATTACTGAAAGACGCAGTACTCATATTGGCAGGTATTTTTGCTGCTTCGTTTGGTCTCGAGGGCTTCCTAATGCCCAACGACTTTATTGATGGCGGCGCTACGGGTATTTCTCTGCTCGTGACCGAACTGACCGGTATGGAATTATGGCAACTGATCGTACTGATCAATATTCCTTTTGTGCTGCTGGGATCAAAAGTAATATCTAAAACATTCGCACTAAAAACAGCTGTTTCAATTTCAGGGCTTGCGCTGTTGATGGCAATGGCTTCGTTTCCTCAAATCACCAACGACAGACTATTGGTTGCTGTATTCGGCGGTTTTTTCCTTGGTGCGGGTATTGGTTTATCAATGCGCGGAGGTGCTGTTATCGACGGAACCGAGGTGCTCGCTATCTACCTAAGCCGCTTGCTCGGGACTACTATCGGAGACATCATCATCATGATAAATGTCGTCATTTTTTCTTGTGCAGCTTATTTCCTGTCGGTGGAAACCGCGCTATACTCCATGGTAACGTATTTGTCGGCCTCAAAAACCCTCGACTTTGTAGTAGAGGGTCTGGAAGAATATACTTCCGTAAGTATAATTTCGTCGCACAGCGATGAGATCAGAATGATGATCATTGAAAAAATGGGCCGCGGTGTAACGCTATATGCGGGGAAACGCGGCCTTGGAAAACGAGGCGAGATTAAAGATGTTGATATTGTTTTCACCGTTATTACACGGTTGGAAATGAATCGACTTAAGACAGAATTAAAAAAAATAGACCCGAACGCTTTCGTGGTCATTAGCAGTGTTAAAGATATTAAAGGCGGAATGGTCAGGCGGCGTCCGCTGGATCACTAATCCGCATACACATGAAAATAAAATCAATCCTTTTCCACGTTGTTTTTTCTTGCCTTGCCCTATCTTCGGCACATGCGCAAGATGATGCACCGATAGCAACCGATCGACCGGACCAAACCGAAACAGCCGTTCTTGTTACCGGCGGTATGTTACAGTTTGAAAGTGGATTTAACTACGAGGAAACGGGCGGAGACCAACCGGGATTTGTTCATCCCACACTCTTGTGGCGCCTTGGTTTAAACGGAAAAACGGAGTTGCGGATGATTACTGATCTGACAACGCGCGGTGATGGCGACAAGCGAAACACCGGCATGGATCCGATTGCACTTGGATTAAAAACCGCGCTATGGGAAGCCAAAGGTTGGGTTCCTAAGGCCTCTCTGATCGCTCACTTGTCGTTTCCAACCTGGGCCAGTTCCGAGCGGCAAACGGAGTTTTATTTTCCCGATTTCCGTTTCACCTTTCTGAACAGCCTCTCTGAAAAGGTGTCGCTCGGTTATAATGTGGGTGCACAATGGGACGGTATTTCCGGCGAACCGGTTTTTCTGTATACGTTTGCGCCGGCGTTTTCGTTGGGCGGTGACTGGGGCTGTTATGTGGAACTCTATGGGTTTGCTCCACAAAAAGGGAAAGCTGATCACAATGTTGATGGAGGTTTTACCTATCTCGTGAACAATAATGCTCAATTTGATCTTTCCGGCGGATGGTCACTTACCGGAAAAGACGGTGTGCCGTATTATGTGTCGCTTGGATTTTCCTGGCGATTCGATATAGTAAAACGATAACACCCACCTAGTGATACTAAAAAAGGACAGCCGTTAAGCTGTCCTTTTCTTTTCTGGATTTACTACGCTTAGCGTAACACCGTAGAGGCAGCGCCGGCAAGGACGCCGTCGATATATACTTCTACCATGTAGGTTCCGACAGCAAATTGTTTGTCGTCTTTCTCTTCATAGCTGAGACACACCTTGGTCAACTTCGACCCTTTATAGTCCACCGTGGTGGTGGCGGCATACATGATTTCTTCGCCGGAAGCGCTCTTGAATGATCCGGAGCCCGTGCTGCGGTTGCCCACCGGCTTTCCGCCCGGCTCGGTGATGCGCAGATAAACGTTGCGCTGTCCCGCCTTGGCGATTTTATTATCCAAGATATCAAAGCAAACATCCATCTTGTGAACGCGCTTGGCAATTGACAGTTGAATATACTTGCCGCTATCACGACGCTTGTAGCTGGTTACTGTAAAGTTCTCCGCTTTCAGTACCGATGCGGTAGCTACAGTGCTCTCAAGCTCCTTGGATGTCTTTTGGAGATTGGTGGTCAGGTTTTGATTATCGTTTTTCAATTGCTGGTTCTCCTGCAGCAGCTGATCAATACGTGACAGATACTCGTCGCGCAACTCTTCCAGATTTTTTAGTTGCTGGTTAAGCTTTTCGATCTCCGCCTTTGACTTATTATTCTTTTTGCGTAGCTCGTTGATCGACTTCACCTGATCCTCGATTTTGCTGTTGGCCTCGTTAAGCAGGCTGTCCAGGTTCGCAGAAATACCGCGATACTTCTCCAGATCTTCTTTAGTATCGGTCAACTCCTTGTCGATGTTGCCGATTTCTACGTACAACGTATCGATCTTCATGTCTTTGCTTTCGATAGTTGTGGTGCTGCTGCGCCATTGATAAAGGTTAATCAATACTGAAACGACCAGCAGGATCGGCCAGAGTTTGTTGCTTTTCTTTTCCGTGTTCGGGGTTTCCATGTGGAGACGGGTTTGTTGGTTAGACTGATTTGTGAATACGAAAGTAACGTGATGCCGCTCGGCTTATTTTACAGGAGGCAAAAGTTATTAAACGTCTTTTTCACAGGCTGAAATTATGTGTATTGCGCGCTGTAAAACATGATCACCGTCAGGTTAAAGCTGGGCTCCGTTGCTGTACCTTTATGTATATTCATCTTCGCTCCAAAAACAGGACTGTTTGCAGCGACCTACTATGCCTATCCGATAATGGGAAAAAAGTTAAAAGAAGAAAATCCGCTGAGTTCATTCTTACTGGCCGAGATTTATCGCTTGTTCGAAAAACACAGCAACCGTTCGTTCAATCATAAGCAAGTTACTAAAGCGATTCAACCCGAACTTGTTGACTTCATCAAAGCACAGCCTGAATCATCCGGTACGGCACAAGATCTATTTGATGCTGCGCGTGACGAGGTCCAACTGTTGTTGTTTCAGTTGGCGGAGCGCGGCGAGCTACTGGAGGTGGAGCGCGGGAAATTTAAACTGAAACCCAAGCACGCCTACCTGGAAGGAAAGATTGACATCACCTCGGGCGGTGCCGCATATCTTCTTTCCGAAAACGACGAAGACGATGTTTTCATCGCGCCGCGCAATGTAAAGAACGCTCTTCACGGCGACCGCGTCAAGGTATTCTTATATGCACAGCACAAGGGAAAGCGCATGGAGGGCGAGGTGGTGGAAATTCTGGAGCGCGCCAAAACGGAGTTTGTCGGTGTATTACAAGCCATGGGAAAATATGCTTTTGTAGTCCCGGACAGTCAGCGCATGTTGGTGGATATTTTTATTCCCGGTCACTTATTAAACAGCGCTGAACACGGACAAAAAGTAGTTGCCACCATCGCCGATTGGCCAAAGGGTACAAAAAATCCAATCGGCAAAATCACAAAAGTGTTGGGTTGGCCCGGCGAAAACGATGCCGAGATGCACTCCATTCTCTCGGAATATGGGTTCCCCACTGAGTTTCCGGAACGCGTGGAGCGGGAGGCAGACGCTATCCCCGAAAATATTCCACACGATGAAATAAAACGGCGCAGAGATTTTCGTAACGTCACCACATTTACTATCGACCCTGTCGACGCAAAAGATTTTGATGACGCACTATCGGTTCAAAAGCTCGATAATGGGAATTGGGAAATCGGCGTACACATTGCCGATGTTTCGCATTATATCCGGCCACTTACAGAACTCGACAATGAAGCGTATGACCGCGCCACTTCCGTATATCTTGTAGATCGTGTTGTACCGATGCTTCCCGAAAAACTATCGAATGGCGTTTGTTCATTACGTCCGCACGAAGACAAGCTCTGTTTTTCGGCAGTGTTTGAAATGAACGATCACGCCGAAGTGAAAGATCGGTGGATTGGAAAAACAATCATTCACTCCGACCACCGATTTACCTACGAGGGCGCGCAGGAATTGATAGAACATCCCGAAGGAAGTTTATCGGACGAGATTCAGCTGCTACACGGGCTCGCCAAGAAACTGCGAGCAGAGCGTTTCCGAAAAGGTGCTATCGCATTCGAAAAGGTGGAGGTGAAATTCAAGCTTGACGAGAACGGAAAGCCGCTGGGGGTATACTTAAAAGAAAACAAGGCTTCCAATCAGTTGATTGAAGAGTTTATGTTGCTGGCCAACAAAACGGTTGCAGAGTTTGCGGGCAAACGCCACGCTGTAACCGGACATTCCGGTAAAAAGAAGAAGGGAGTAGACGTCGAGCAGCTGCACGTGCAAGCGCTGCCGTTCGTGTACCGTATACACGACGGACCGGTGAATGATCGTTTGCAGGCCTTTGTAAAGTTCGCATCACGCTGGGGCCACAAACTCAAAACCGATACGGATAAAGAAGTGGCGCACTCCATGAACGGACTGATGAAAAGTATCCGCGGGAAAAAGGAACAAAACGTACTGGAGCAACTTGCCATACGCACAATGTCAAAAGCAGTATATACGACCGAAAACATAGGACACTATGGACTGGCGTTTGAGCACTATACGCACTTCACCTCTCCAATTCGCCGGTATCCCGATGTACTAGTTCATCGCTTATTGGAACAATATCTTGGTGGTGATTATAAAGTAGACGCCAATCTGCTCGAAGATCAGTGTAAGCACAGCACTGCCATGGAAATTAGAGCCGCGGAAGCCGAGCGCGCTTCGGTGAAATATAAACAGGTCGAGTTCCTGCAAGATAAAGTAGGACAGGCTTTCGATGGAATCATCTCCGGAGTAACGGAGTGGGGTTTATATGTAGAATTGGAAGAAAACAAATGCGAAGGCCTTGTGCGACTTCGAGAGCTGGATGATGACTTTTACGAATTTGATGAAACCAATCTCTGTGTAGTAGGCGCACGAACAGGAAGGCGTTATTCGCTCGGCGACAGCGTGCGCGTGATTATTGCAAGGGCCGACCTTTTGAAAAAGCAAATTGACATGCGGCTGGTTCGCAATGGCGCGGGCGAAACAGATTCTCGTGAACGTGGCAACAGAAGGCCGTTTCGTGATTCCTCGAAGTCAAAAAAACGGCGACGTTACTAACGACTAATAAAAAAACCGACTAGTGTCGGTTTTTTTATTAGTGTATAATGATGGTTTGTGCTCCCTGTCGGTTTCCCAATGCGTCCGTTATAGAAATCCGGTAAGTGCCGGAGGGCAGCCCTTCTGTTGAGTAGCTCTCGGCAGCCGAATAGTCGCGAACCACACTACCGGTGAGATCATAAATTCGTAGTAAAGAGAGTCTGTTCAACGGCGGTTGAACCACAAAACGATCGACGACCGGATTGGGATAAACTTCCGTTGAGTGAAGTGTGCCCGGGGCGTTTATACCGGTGATACAAGGTGTACATGCAGCAAAACAAACCGTTGGGACAACGGTATCGTTCACCACGCTCACTTCGCGATAGGCATTAACCGTACAAACTGCCGGAACCGTTTCTGCATCACCAGCTGTATTACCGTTATAGAAAAGATACGAATAGGTTCCCGGTGCTACATAGGTCAACACATCAAATATCAAAGAGTCGAGATTATGCATACGATTGCCGGCGGGATTCCAGCCTTGAAAAGATCCGGCTACGTGCACTCCGTTTGAAGAGACCACGGTTGTAGAAAGATCTACCTTGTAGCGTACAAGGCGCAATCCTTCCGGTGCATTCGCAGAAAATAACATCGGGACCAACTGAAGTGTATCGGCTGATGGTCCGTCAATACACACCCAACGATCGCTGTTGAAGTCGCTCACCCGCGACTCCAGTGGAATGAATTCAAGGCCATAAAAATCTGAGCCGTTTAAAAATCCGTATTGGATACAAGAGTCGGATGGGAGGTCGAGGGTTACACAATAAATCATGGTATCAACCGGGTCCTGTAACATCGGATGAAAGACCGTATCCCCTTCTACATACAGGTTGATTCCGCCGGGATCTATCGGCTGAAAGTGGCGCATGTCCACGCAGAACGAAACATAATTCGCCGACAAGCGAAAGGACAGCAGTAATAAAGTAATAAGGATTGCTTTTTTCATGGATTACTCTGCGACTATTACCAGGCGTTGCGTCAATGATGTATGGTGGCCGGAAAAAGAAAGTGTGTAAACACCCGGCGTAACACCGGAAAGATCAATCTGTGAAGTGTTGACATTGCGAAAGATCTGGCGACCATCTGCGCTGTATACTGTTACAGTAAATTGTTTATTGTCAACAGCACCACCGGTAAGTCGAAGAGGTCCACGAGTAGGGTTCGGTGAAACAACCAAGTCGCGGTTGGTCCAAATCTGTCCGATGTCCGTCGTATTTGTATATGAATACGGCGCTGAAACATCGGATGGACAACCGTTCGCGTCTAGAACAACAACTGCATAATAACCGTCATGGTCCGGAACAAAGAATGCGCCGGTGGCGCCGGTAATCGGTGTTCCATTTTCATACCATTGATAGCTGGTGGCGAGATCTGTATACAGTGTATCGGCAGAAGCGATGATGGTAGGAACAACCGGTGGTGTTCCGCTTACAAAACACGGCGAGTATCTAAACGCTTGGGCAACAGAACCGCCGGCGTTTTTGGTCCAGAGGATCGTATTGCTGGAATCTACTTCATAAATAATGCCACTCTGTGCAATGCAGATCAGTGAATTTCCATTGGGCAACTGCTGAGAATTACCCATGTTGCTGTTGTGGCCGTTGCACGGGATTCGTTCCGTATAGGTGATCGGCGCGTAAGCTGATCCGGGATTTATCAAATAATTGTAGCCGTTATACGGCGGATTGGCCATGTCCACGCACGACTGATTGGCGGAAATTCCATTATTGTTATAGCCCACAATGTAGCCGGCGTTCGGACAATCCTGTGGAATGAAGTGTGCATCATGAACGACATCAAAAATTCTCACTCCGGCCGCAGCGTACGAAGACGGATTTCCCCAACGATATAAAAAATCGCCGCCCTTACCCGAGTTTCCACCGGTGTGTCCGGCCGCTTCTGCAGTGGTGGTGCTGTGGTCAATCACATATAACTCATCCAAATTGTGTGAGCTCACCACAATTTGATCAAGCGCCTGGTTGTAGTCGATTCCGTTCATGTGAATCCAGTCTCGAGTGGTGGAGCTGTTTTGAAAATTAACATTCATCAGCTCGGGGTGATCCACAACGGTAGGATGATAGTTCGCCTTCGTAGAGTCGATATTTTGTGTGAGATGATCCCAAAAACGCCACTCCCAAACAATATTTCCGGTTGTTGCGCCGGTGGGTTGTACTTCGATTATTTTCTCCGACCACATCGTGTGGCCCACAGCAACACCGGCCGCTGTAGCCTCGGCCGACGTTTTTACATCATACGAAATCAACAAGACGTTACCATTGGGAAGTGGGCATATATCATGATGCAAACAATAAGTAGACGAGGAATACACGAAATCCCATAACAGTGTGCCGTCGTAAGCCACCTTTTGTACACGACCCGTTACTCCGCCGCCGGAGATCTGATTACCCGTGTTTCTGACGGTGCGCCACAAAACGCCGCCTGGCATTAAATAAGACGAGTAGCCGGTTCCGCCGGAAAGCCCTGTCCAGATATGGTGATTTACGCCGTTGGTGTCTACCAGATAAGCTGTTGTACTTCCGGAAACACTATACAGCGTGAAGTTTCCCCACTGCTGCGCAAACGTAAATAGTGAAACGAGCAAAAGGGTCGCGAAGAGTAAACACTGTTTTTTCATCGGGTTATATGCATTGGAATGCACAAGATTACCAATTTACTCTTGTTCGACAATCACTTACGACAAAACGAAAGGTATTCAGGATGAATATGGGGCGTCTTCATCCTGGAGATCAAATCATTCGTTTACAAGAATGATTTTGCGCATGGCTGCGCCGATATCAGAAACCACACGCACAAAATAAACACCGGTGTTGCTGCCCGATAAATCAATGTCGCGTCGTTGATCCGTGAAATACACCAAACGTCCACGGTTATCAAACACGGATATCTCCAGTCGAAGGTTGGTGTCAATAGGTGTTATGATTTGGAGTTTTCCCGTGGTTGGGTTGGGTAGCACCCTTACG
>CAINVI010000013.1 GCA_903854075.1 Candidatus Pollutiaquabacter sp.
AGGTGGTGTTCAGGAAAAATTGATTGGTAGTAATGCGTCCAAAATAGTCATGAACGCATCATGTCCGGTTCTGACAGTTCACTCCGGCACCTCTCACACCAATTTTAAAAATATTCTTCTACCCATCGATAATTCATCGGTCTCTCGTCAAAAGGTACGGCATACCACGGAGATTGCCCGTAACTACCGCGCTACGGTGCATGTAGTCGGCGCAATAGATACATCCGATACCGACCTTAAACGAAAGTTTGATCTAAAGGTGTATCAGGTTGGCGAGTTTCTGGATGAACACGAAGTTGCCAATACGGTCAAGTCAGTCAAAGGCGATCAGCTCGCCCAAATAGCACTGGACAATGCCGAGCTGACCAATGCGGATATGATTGTCATCATGACGGAACAGGAGGGAAGCAGTCTATTCCTTGGCAATGCTGCGCAACATGTCATCAACCACTCCAAGGTTCCGGTTCTCACTATTCGACCCGATAAAGGTGATCCCGATAAGATATCGGTCGGTTATTGATGAATAAAAAGTTATGAAAGCTGAGATACTTACCATTGGCGATGAATTACTCATCGGACAGGTAGTTGATACTAACAGTGCCTGGATCGGTCAGCAGCTGAATCGTATTGGTGTAAAGGTGCATCAGATTACCTCCGTCAGCGATAATGAGCAGCATATCCTGACGGCGCTCGCAGAAGCTAAAAAAAGAGTCGATGTCGTGCTGATTACCGGCGGACTAGGTCCTACTAAGGACGATATCACCAAGCACACACTTTGCAAATTTTTCCAGTGTGGAATGCGGTTTGACGAACCGACGTATCAGGTCATTGAACGATTATTCCGAGAACGCGGGCGTGACGTTTCTGCTACCAACCGTTCACAAGCTGAAGTGCCTGATGCCTGTACGCTAATACCTAATCCAAAAGGAACTGCTCCCGCCATGTGGTTTGAATCGGAGACGACTATTTTCATTTCTATGCCTGGCGTGCCGTTTGAAATGAAGGGAATCATGGAGCAAGAAGTGATTCCTAGATTGACCCAACGGTTCTCGCTACCTCCCATTTTACACAGGACTATTTTAACGCAGGGGATAGGCGAGTCGATGTTATCCGATCGTATGACAGAGTGGGAAAACGCGCTGCCATCACACATTAAATTGGCCTATTTGCCAGCAGCCGGTATGGTCAGGCTGCGTATGACGGCTTCCGGAAAGCCTGAAGAAATGCTGATGGCGGAGCTGGAAGCAGAGGAGACCCGGTTGTTGCCGCTGATCAGTGAGTTTGTTTACGGATTTGATGATGATGTGCTGGAGGCGTTGGTGGGAGAGTTGTTGCGAAAAAATAATAGGACAGTTGCTACCGCGGAAAGCTGTACAGGTGGTTATATCGCTCACCGGCTGACTTCCGTTCCGGGAAGTTCCGATTATTATATCGGTTCTTTAGTCGCGTATGCCAACGCGGTAAAACACGAGCACCTGCAGATTCCTGAGTCGCTGATTGCTCAGCACGGGGCGGTAAGTGAACCGGTAGTCCAATTGATGGCACAACGTGTTCGGGAATTTTTAAAGTCCGATTACGCCATCGCTACCAGTGGAATCGCCGGTCCTGGTGGCGGAACGGACGAAAAACCGGTAGGAACTGTATGGATGGCGGTAGCCGGTCCAAGTGGTGTTCAATCACGAATGCTGCGACTCGGAAAAGGGAGAGAAAGAATTATCCACGAAACCTCCTTGTACGCACTTTCGCTGTTGCGAAAAATGCTGCTAACGGGCGAAATAGGTTAAAATAGGCATAACACCCTTAAAACCAATACTTTGTTAATATCTAGCGTCGAAAGCGATGGCGTAGATTACGCCCCCTGTTTACTTGTCGACTTGTTTAAAAAAGGAAATTGGACCTATTTTGAAAATAAAGAATAAATATCTATTTTTGCACTCCAATTTCATTTAAAACCAATCGCCATGGCACGTGTTTGTGATTTGACCGGTAAAAGAGCAATGGTAGGAAACAGTGTTTCCTTCTCCAATAAGAAATCCAAGCGCAGATTCAATCCGAATCTGCAAGTCAAGAAATTCTTCATTCCTGAAATGGGTGAGTGGATTTCTTTGAAAGTTTCCACTTCCGCATTGCGCACGATCAACAAGATCGGTATTTCTGCTGCGATCGAAAAAGCCATTAAAAAGGGCAAGATCTAATTCGATTCTTCCCATTCTAAAAAATGCTAAATTCGGTAACGGGTTTAGCATTTTTTGTTTCCAGCAACCATGACTTATTTCCAACGACGATTTCTCCTGTGTTTGTCTTTACTAGTATTGACAGCAACTATTTCCTTTGCTCAATCACTGATTCCTTACCAGTATGATAAGGATTTTCTACCTGCTGCGTTTCATCGTACTAAACGGGAAGCGCTCCGCCAAAACATGCCCGATTCCTCTGTCGCAGTACTTTTTAGCGCACCGGTACGAAACAGAGCCAACGATGTCAATTACGTCTATCACCAGGATCCTGATTTTTACTACCTCACCGGATTTCGTGATCCGGACGCCATGTTATTCCTCTTTAAAAATCCATATCAACTCAATGATGGAAGTACTACCAATGAGCTGTTGTTGATCCGTGAGCCTGCAGCTTCCCGCGAGTTGTGGACTGGTAGAATGGCCACCGCAACCGAGATCGCCA
>CAINVI010000014.1 GCA_903854075.1 Candidatus Pollutiaquabacter sp.
AATTCCCGCTGAAATTTCTTCATCTTTGTACCTCCGTGGCAGAATCATTGCACATACCCGAAACGGCCGATCGCGCTACGCGCTATCGGTTGCTCCAGCAACAGCTGCCTTCGCTGATGGATCCGCAGGCAGGATCGGTGGCTAATCTCGCCAATGCCATGGCTTTGTTACATCAGGCGCTTGGCTTTCACTGGATCGGTGTTTATCTGGTTCGCGAAGTGGATGGAAAACAAGAATTGGTACTTGGTCCGTTTCAGGGTCCTGTCGCCTGTACGCGCATCGGATTTGGAAAAGGAGTTTGCGGAACCGCCTGGCAGCAGCAGCAAACAATTGTTGTTCCGGACGTCGAGGAATTTCCCGGACATATTGCTTGCAGTTCACTTTCGCGTTCCGAAATCGTGATTCCGTTGCAGGTCAATCAAGTGGTAGTAGGCGTTCTCGATATCGATAGTGTTCGACCAAACGATTTTTCGGATATCGATCGTGATGCATTGATCATCATCGGTAAAATACTGGAGGAACAGTTATGATTCGGACGAGCCGCTTATTCTTTCCGATGTGTTTCGTCGTCGTTCTCTATAGTTGTGCCATTCAGGTTGCCCCACAGGGCGGCGAGAAGGATATTACCCCGCCGGTTCTCCAGCGCGTAACGCCGGCTAGCGGGTCGCTTAGCTTTTCGGGGAACACCATTGAATTTGAATTCGATGAGAATATTCAATTAAAAGATATTGCCGCTAAACTGATAGTTTCTCCGCCACTCAAAGACGCACCGATTGTTAAGGCCCGGAAAAACAAATTAGTGGTGACGTTTGATGATACGCTGCGCGCAGCAACTACTTATACGTTCAACTTTGGTGATGCGATCGTGGATCTTAACGAGGGAAATCCTATTCCCGATTTGCAGTATGTGTTATCCACCGGCACAGTGATCGATTCGATGCAATTTTCCGGTCGTGTGCTTCGCGCCGAAGATTTGCAGCCCGAGAAAGCGATGTTTGTGATGCTTTATCCCGCCGCTTCCGGGGATTCTGCGCCAATGTTGGAACGTCCGCTCTATTTTTCCCGAACCAATTCATCAGGTCGTTTTACGATTACCCATCTCGCAGAAGGTACCTATCGCGTATTTGGATTGATGGATAATAATTCTAATTATTTGTACGACGATCCATCAGAACGGATGGCCTTTGCCGATAAGCCAATTACACTGCCTGACTCTGCTATGGAACTACTTTCGTTTCGTTCCTTCGGTCCTGCGTCGTTGATCCGGTCCTCCGCCGATGGTCCGGGCAAGATCCGCTTCGTCTTCAACCAGCCCTTTCCGGATGCAGCAATAACTTGTTTGCAAAGCGAACAACTTCATGTTGAGCAAACGGATTACTCGCCACAAAGGGATTCGGTTACGGTATGGTATTCGGAACTAACCGCCGATTCGGCCGTCTTCCAAGTGCGCGCCGGTGAAAAAGTAGATACGATAACGCTCTCACTTAAAAAGTACGAGCCGAAGCCCGGAAAGAAATCGAACTTTCAGTTGCAGGTAGCAGTGTTGACAGGTGCCGGCGGATCACTGTCTGTACAACAACCGCTTGTCATCACCACAGATCATCCCGTTCGTCGTATCGATAATCGTTTTATGGCAGTGTATCAAGATTCGGTACAGCTTTCGGATCCATTATTGTTCGAAGCCAACGAGGGAAACATGCGGTTCCAGGCAACAATGAACTGGACAGAAGAAGAGCAGTACCGCATACAATTGTTGCCCGGCGCATTTACAGATATCTTCGGGTTGATCAATGATACGCTGGAGCAAGTAGTGACAATTCGCCCTACCACTGCTTTTGGAACGTTGAATGTACTTACTTCCGGATGGCCGGCGGAAAAACATGTGGTGCTCCAGCTGGTCGACGAGAAAGAGGCCGTTTACCGTCGTGCTGAATCCAACGGAGATACCACCGCTTATTTCTCGTTTCTTCAGCCTGGAACGTTTCGTTTAAAATTGATCGATGACCGAAATGCAAACGGTCGCTGGGACGAAGGTGATTATAGCCAGCAGCTTCAGCCGGAAGGCGTCTACTATTATGACGAGAAAATTCCCGTCCGTGCGAACTGGGATGTTGAAATCAAATGGTTGTATAAAAAATAAACCCCGGGTCGAATTGACTCCCCGGGGTTTAATCGTTTTTTTTCTTGATCAGCGGACAACTACTTTTTGCCGCAGCACTTGATTGCCGTTGCGCACTTCAACAAGATAGATGCCGGCCGCAAGTGGTGCGGTATCGAACCAAACTCTTTTTTCACCGGCTTCAATATGACCAGTGTAGATATCGTCGATGTATTGTCCCATAAGGTTCATTATTTGAACATCAATATTGGCTGCCGCTGTTGTATTCAGTTGAATACAGGTCAATCCTTTGGAAGGATTTGGATAAATAGTTCCTGCGGAAAGTACAGGGGTGATGTCAGCAATGGATGTGGTTCCGGCAACGGTGAATTTCCAGTAACCGGTTGGTGCCGGCATTGGGCGATTCATGGATTTACCGTTAGTAGCAGTGCCTTGTATATAATAATATACCGTTGATCCGGCCGGCTGCGCCGGAATGGTAGCCAACCAAACATTTGGCGGACCGCCTGCCGGTGACATGGACAGTGAAGTATACGGTTGCAAGGTATCGGTACGGTAATACACGATGGCACCGGTAATACCTGTTCGGTGTTCTACTGTGGCATTGATCAGATATCCCGGCGCTGCTGCGGACTGGTCGCGCAACGGCTGGTGTACGATCCGCAACAAGTTCTTGGAGGAAACCTCTTTGGTGATGCAATGAATGGCGCCCAGCGATGGAATAATCTGGTTGCAATCAATACCGCGAATGCGGTAACCCGGCATGGCTTCCTGCCAAATGCGCAAGGCTGTAGTGTCATATTGCGGGTCGTAGGTGGGAACGATAATCGTTTTATTTACGAAGACCGCATTGGTGTAGGTCCTGTAATCACCACCCGTATTCGGATAAGCATTCATCGCATCCGGAGGCATCGGAATACGTACAATCTTGTAGGGCGTTCCAAAGGAGGAGTTATAATTATTCAAAACATACGTGATGTTGGAATCAATGAACGGACCATCAGCAATGCCGGTAGGATATTCTCCAACAAGTAATGTTTCTTCGTCCAGTAATTTCATGTGCATATCGATGTGGTTGATTTGATCGAACGGCAGTGGATTCATTTTTATATAGCGGTTGATACCCATGAATTGCAGCATGATGGAATCAATCTGTTGCTCGCTTTTGGTCGGATTTTCGTTCAGGACCAGGCGGGAAGCGAAACCTGTTCCCATACCGTCACACATGAAGTTGCCGCCGGTATTAATGAAGTCGTACGGTGAAGTTGTTGTCTCGTATAATGGGAGTCCAGTAAAGTTGGCGACGCCGCGGGAAACGGTATCGTCTTTGGCGCGTGGTCGGTTATAGATCCAGTCGATCAGGAATAAGGAGTCGACATTATTGGTATAGACATTCCATGGACCATAGTCGCGGCACCAAATGGAATTGAATCCGATTTGTAAAAAATCCACATTGTTGATCGGTACTTGGTTCGCGTTAAGATTAGCAATAACCTGGTTGGAGTCCGTACATACTACCAGCACTTTGGTTTCTGATTGTGCGTAGTTGATGATTTGTCGCACGATAGTGGTATAGCTGGTCCATACCACTATCAGCGCATCGATTTCTTCCCATTCTGCAGAGGCTCTTACGGCAGATGTCGGGGGAGTTGGTATACCAAAGACACTATTCTGAGCAATACTTCTCAGGTAATCCGGCATCGCGGACCGTTCAGCTGCGGAAAGTTTGTGCTCCGGTTGATCGGCATAGCTTGAGGTAAAGAAAGTAGAGGCAATTAGTAACAGTAGTAGAAATCGGTTGTTCATAGTATTGGTATAGTAGTGAGGTGAAGGTACTATTTCATTTCAAATGCATCCGCGTCTTGCCAAAACGGGAATTGGTTGCGGAATTCTACAAGCGGTTCTTTCTTAAGTTCGGCGGTAATAATACAATCAGAATTTGATGCGGGGGCAGTAATCGGTTGGCCGGTGAAATCAAGAAGTACACTATCTCCTGTATGCGGAATTCCGTTTCCGTCATTCCCAATTCTGTTGACTGCCGCCAAGTATGCCTGATTTTCTATTGCTCTGGCAGGAAGCAGTTGTTTCCAGGCGGTGTTTCTGCGCTCCGGCCAGTTTGCTACATACATGATCATGTCATAATCATTGGTGGCACTGCGGCGACTCCAAACGGGGAAGCGCAAGTCGTAGCAAATTAGCGGAAGTATTTTCCATCCTTTATATTCAACGATAAGCGGGCGATTTCCTGCGGTGTATGTTTTTTCTTCTCCCGCCAGCCGAAACAGATGTCGCTTGTCGTAGTGTAGTTCCGTACCGTCGGGTTGCATCCAGATCAGCCGGTTGAAATACTGTCCGTTGATTTCGATAATCAGGCTGCCGGTAATGACACATTTTTTTTCAAGGGCAATGCGGCGGATCCATTGCATCGCCGGACCATCCATAGGTTCGGCATTTGCGGCTGCATTCATGGTGAATCCGGTGCTGAACATTTCCGGTAGCACGATGATGTCCGTCGGAGTATTCATGGAATGAATTTTCTCCTCGAAGTGGGCAAGGTTCGCTGTGCGGTCTTCCCAGTGTAAGCTTGTTTGTAGTAATGAAAGATGCAGGGGTGAATTCATAGTGGTCAGCTATTTACACGCAGTAGTCTTTCTGCTGCCTGCTCGAGGGTTTCGTCGGTTTTTGCAAAACAGAAACGTAGCAATTTACGATCAGTCGGTTGCCGGTAAAAGACAGAAGTTGGAATCGAAGCAACGCCAACTTCTTTGGTAAGCCGTATGGCAAAGTCTGTATCTTTTTCGTCCGTTATTGCGCTGTAGTCGAGCAGTTGAAAATAGGAACCGCCGGCTGGCGTGAAACGAAACGCGGATCCTTGCAGTAGTTTCAGGAAGTGATCGCGTTTTTGCTGGAAGAAGTCGGGTAGTTCCAGGTAATTCTTGTTTTGCATATAGTCCGCCAGCGCATATTGTATAGGAGCATTTGCGCAAAACACCATGAATTGATGTACGCGGCGAAATTCAACCATCAGGTTTTCCGGTGCAATACAGTATCCCATTTTCCAACCCGTGGTGTGATAAGTTTTTCCGAAGGAGTACACTACCAAACTACGAGCGGCTAATTCGGGGAAACGCAGTACACTTTGGTGTTGTTGTCCATCGAAGATCAGGTGCTCGTACACTTCGTCGCTCAGAATAAGAATGTCCGTTCCAGCCGTGAGTTGTTCCAGCGAACGCATATCGGCAGCGGTCAGGAAGGAGCCGGTCGGATTGTGCGGCGTATTAATCATGATCATCCGCGTCTTCGCACTGATCTTGTTGCGCACGTGCGTCCAGTCGACGTGGTTGTCGGGCGCTTGTAATTGCACAAATACCGGTGTTCCTCCGGCCAGTTCGATGGCCGGCACATAGCAATCGTACGCGGGTTCAATCACAATCACTTCATCGCCGCTGCGGATCAGCGCAGTGATGGCGGTGAAGATGGCTTGCGTACCACCGCTGGTGATGGTGATTTCCGTTTCGGGATTGATGGTAGCGCCGTACAATGCGGCGGTTTTTTCTGCAATCACTTTCCGTAGTGGCAATATTCCCTGCATCGGGGCGTATTGATTCATCCCTTTTTGCATGTAATGGTGGACGAGATCAATCAGTTCGCCGGAGGTTTCAAAGTTGGGAAAACCTTGCGACAGGTTGATCGCACCATGTTCTTGTGCCAGTGCCGACATGATGGTGAAGATTGTCGTGCCTGCCCAGGGTAATTTGGAAGTGATGGAACCGGTATACTGCATAGTCGTTGAGTTCAAGGTATAAAAAAAACCCGCAGGTGCGGGTTTTGAAAGTGTGTTGAGATAGGGATTACATCCAACCCGGATTCTGATTGATCAGTCCGGCATTGTATAGCAGGATCGTAATCACAATCATGGCCAGCAATGCAACGCCCAACAACATGGTCAGTCGTTTGTAGAGCTTTGCCTCCTGCATGACTTTCAGGCGCTTGATGATATTGAAGATGACGTTTTCAGAACGGTGGAAAGCGCTTTCGTTTTTCACGATGTAATCAAACGCTCCATATTTCATGGAATTGACGGCGACTTCAATTTTATCTTGTCCGCTGAACATAACCACTTCCGTATCCGGATTGGTTTTTTTCACCTCTTTCAGGATATCGATACCATCAAGTGCATCTTTCCCAACCATATCGAAGTTGTAGTCCAGAAAGATGATCTGTGGGTCCAGCGAAAGGTTTTTAAGACACTCTTCACCGGAGCCGAATACGTGCACGGTAAAAGACGGGTATTTGCTGAGGTAATCCTGCAGCATCATCGCCTGTGTAGGGTCATCATCGACGATGAAGATCGTTTTGATCTGATTCATGGCTTCAAAAGTAGAAATATTTGTAGAATGGCGAAAAAATCGGACCGAAACTTATGTTTCAGGCGATTTCCTTCGACAATTCCTCCATGGCTTTTCGACAAATTCCATCGAATTCGGTTAACATGGCCGGCAGTTGCTCCACGTTCGTGCGTGTTCCGGCCTGGTGCTCGATGGCCTTTACCAACGGTTCGCCCGGCTTAATGCCCATATACGTCACTTGCGGCTTCAGCTGATGCGCTACTCCACGCAGTCCATCGTAATCACCGTTTTCTAGGTGACTTTTCATCGTGGCCAGGGAATTGGGGCAAAGCTGAAGAAACATTGAAATATATTTTTTCATTTTATCAGGGTTTCCTCCGGTAAATCCCTGAAGGAAAGTAAGGTCAGTAATGCGTTCCATAAGATTGTTTGGTAAAGGTGGTTGTTATTGTTTGGGAAGTAAAAGCTGTTGGATTTTGGATAAAAGATCCTGCGGATCGAACGGCTTTGCAATATACTCATCGACGCCGGATTCGAAACACTTATCCACTTCGTCGCGGGTCACGTTGGCGGTCATGGCCATGATTTTTAGTTTCCGGAGCTCAGGGTCAGCTTCATGACGAATCCGTCGTACGGCTTCGAACCCGTCCATTACCGGCATTTGAATGTCCATCAGGACCAGGTCGTACTTTTTCTTGGTGATCAATTCCAGCGCTTCGGCGCCGTTTTCTGCCACGTCAATATGTACCTGCGGAATGAGATCATTCAGGGTGTCAATGGCTACCATCTGATTGAAGGAATTATCTTCCGTGAGCAGAATGGATATTCCGGACAGTTGTTCGTGGGCTTTCACAGGCGCAGACGAACGTACCGGTAGATCTTTCAGCTGACCGATTCTAAAGGGTAACCAGAAGGAGAACGTCGTGCCGGTGCCGACTTCACTGGCCAGGTCGATAGCGCCGCCCTGAAGGTCGATCAGTTGTTTGGAAATCGTGAGTCCGAGCCCTGTGCCTCCGAATTTCCGGTTGGTATCACTGGTGGCTTGTGAGAAGCTTTCGAAGATGACGCCTACGGTTTCCGGAGAAACCCCGATTCCGGTATCAGTGATATTGAAACGTATTTTACAGTGATCGCCGGAAATATCCACAGGAGCAACGGCGATGGATACCTTTCCGGTTTCAGTGAATTTGATGGCGTTGCCGACCAGGTTGATGAGTATTTGATGGAGCCGTACAGGATCTCCGATAAGCACTTCCGGAATGTCCGGACTGAATTTCAATTCCAGCGGGAGTTGCTTCTCGTTGGCACGGATGAGCATCATCTGATACAGATTATCCAACATCTCGCTAAATACGAAGGCGGTCTTTTCAAATACCATTTTGCCGGCTTCGATTTTGGATACATCTAATATGTCATTGATGATAACCAGTAGATTTTCGGACGATTTACGGATAGTATCGATATACCTGAACTGCTGATCATTCAGCGGGGTTTTCAATAGTAAGTAGGTGAGACCTACCACCGAATTCATAGGCGTCCGGATTTCGTGACTCATATTGGCAAGAAACTGCTGTTTGAATTTCTCGCTTTGCCGGGCACGGTCCGTTTCAAGCTCGGCACGTTCTTTCTCTTGAATCGTAGTTTCCAGTTGCTCATGCGCTTCCAGTCCTTTACGGATGAGCCGGACTTCATTCACCGTTTTAAGAATGGTTAGTTCCAGATCGGAAAAGTCAATCGGCTTGGTGATGAAGTCAAAGGCCCCACGATTCATAGCGGTCCGAATGTTCTCCAGGTCACCGTAGGCACTGACCACCACCGCTTTGTAAGGTCCTTCCTGCTCCTTGATTCGGTTGAGCAATGTAAGGCCGTCCATCACCGGCATATTAATGTCAGTAAGAACCATGTCGAAATGACGATTGGTCGTTTCAAGCTTTTTCAGGGCCTCTTCGCCGTTAATGGCGAAGTCGAATTCCAGTTCACCGTCTTTGATCTTACGACGGAATCGTTGACGGATCAACAATTCCAGATCCGGTTCATCGTCGACCACTAAGATCAATGCGGGCGTATTCATTAAATCAATTTCAAAAAGTTTATTCGAAAATACGGATTAAAGTGCGAGCATACAACTTCCAATTTCCCTAGGGAAACGGCGAATCGTTAAGGGTAGAATTTTTGGAATGTAACATAATTAACAATAGACGGTCGAGATTTCATAGTGGATTTCAGTAGTATGTTGTGCGCTTTCACGGGTATGCGTGACCTGTTCCAGTGATTTAGTGTCGGGTTAAAAACGGCTAAAACCTGCATTGGGTGCGGATTACAGCTGTTCTTCATTCGTTGCTCCCGTCTTATCAGCACTGATTTTACAGGCTGTCGACTAACGAATTGCGGTGAGTTTTACCTATGAAAATTCGCACGCGGCATTGTGAATAACTTCTGTTTATTACAGGGTAAACGGAACACTTTGCTTCGTTGATTTGCATCATTGATTAACTCAAAACTTTAAAACTAATGGCAACCAAAAAAGCTAAGAAAAAAGCTCCTGCTAAAAAAGTAGTGAAGAAAAAAGTAGCGAAGAAAGCTACCAAGAAAGTAGCAAAGAAAGCTACCAAGAAAGTCGCTAAGAAAGCGGTAAAGAAAGCGGCTAAGGCTAAAGTTAAGCGTAAGCCAAATGCTGCATTCATGAAGCCGATGACCATCGGTGCTGCACTTCAGGCGGTTGTTGGTAACAAGCCAATGCCTCGTACCGAAGTCACCAAGAAGCTGTGGGACTACATTAAGAAGAACAAACTTCAGGATCCCAAAGAGCGTCGTAACATCAACGCTGACGAAAACCTGAAAAAAGTGTTCGGCGGTAAGAAGACCGTTAGCATGTTTGAAATGACCAAACTGGTTAGCAAGCACCTTTCTTAATTGACCCCAATTTACTAGGGCGGCCGTCAGCAATGACGGCCGTTTTTTTTTACGGTTGGCCTGTGAATTCACGATCCGGAAACACTGAAGTCCGTTTGTCGATTTATAGTACATTTACGCTCACGACCTGATATGTTAGAAGCTGCCGCCCGAATAATCCTCCGCTACCGTGTTGCCACGTTGGTCGTCCTGTTGATTTTGACCGGCTTCATGGGCTTCATGGCCACCAAAGTGCAGCTGAGCTACGAAGGTGCCAAGATTCTCCCTGAATCGGATCCGACCTATGCGCAATACCTGCGGTTTAAGCAGCAGTTCGGTGAAGATGGAACAGTCATGGTTATCGGATTTCAGGATGACCGTATCTGGGATCAAAAAACATTTGGCGATTGGTACGAGCTCACCAATAAAGTCAAACAAGTAGAAGGTATTCAGGAAGTATTATCTATCGGCAGGACCTTCCGGGTGACCCGTAATGACAGTCTGCAACAGCTGGATTTCAAGCCGGTGGTTACCGCACGTCCGGAATCACAGGAAGCGACTGATAGCTTGCGGCTGCTGCTGGAAGAACTTCCTTTCTACGAAGGGCTGTTGTTCAATAAAGAAACCAGTGCCACCTTGATGGCCATCACTTTTGATCAGGCCAAGCTCAATACCAAAGGTCGTATAGAAACCGTCAAGCAGATCAAAGCGATGGCCGATGTCTTCGCACAGGCCAACGGTATTGAGTTGCATTACTCCGGACTTCCTTACATCCGCACGGCTGTATCCGAAAAGATTGCCCACGAAATGAAGATGTTCGTAGGACTTGCGCTGTTGGTGACTGCCCTGATTCTCATCTTATTCTTCCGAAGTGTCCAGGCGGTTTTATTCCCAATCATCGTGGTGATTTTTGGAGTGATATGGGCCTTCGGGACCATGGTTTTGATCGGATACAAGATTACCATTCTGACCAGTCTTCTTGCTCCGTTGATTATTGTCATCGGTATTCCGAATTGTATTCTTTTGCTAAATAAGTACCAGCAGGAATTCCAGAAACACGGTAATCAGGTAAAAGCACTTGCCCGTACGATTTACCGAATCGGAGCATCTACTTTTTTCGCCAATGTGACCACCGCTCTTGGCTTTCTGGTATTCGCATTCACGCAGAGTGAAGTGCTGACAGAGTTCGGGATAATTACTTCGCTGAATGTGATGCTGACATTCGTGATCTCATTGATCCTTATTCCAATCGTTTTCAGTTTTCTGCCGCCGCCGTCGGCCAAGCAAATCAAGCACCTTGATCGTAAAGGACTTTCCCGATTGCTGGCGCGTATCGATCGTTGGGTGCACCACTATCGCTGGAGAGTGTATGGCGTTGTATTCATTATAATCGCGGTCAGCTTATACGGTATGAGTAAGATTACTACCGTTGGTTTTGTTGTAGACGATTTACCGAAGAAAGACATCATTTATCGTGACCTGAAATTCTTTGAAAAAAACTTCAGAGGTGTACTGCCGTTCGAAGTTTCCATTGACACCCGTAAGCAGGGAGGGGCCTTGGAATTGAAGACGCTTTATAAAATTAATCGCCTGCAGAAATTACTCGCGCAGTATCCTCAGTTCTCAGAGCCGGTGTCGGTAGCGGAAGGCATAAAATTCTCGTATCAGGGACTTAACGATGGTGATGCGAAGTATTATATAATCCCGAACATTCAGGAGTTGGCCCGACTTCGCACGTATGCAAGTACAGCCAAGGGTAATCAGCGGATGTTCCGCTCCATCATTGACAGTACCAATCGCATTACGCGTGTCAGCTTTCAGGTAGCGGATGTCGGATCCATCGAAATGAAGAAGATCATGGATGAATTGCAGCCACGCGTTGATAGCATCTTTGATCCGAAAGACTATGATGTTTCGCTGACGGGTAATTCCATCATTTTCTTAAAGAACAACGACTACTTACTACTTAACCTGAAAGAAAGCGTACTGTTGGCTATCGTCCTTATCGGCACGGTGATGTTCTTCCTTTTTATGTCGTTCCGGATGGTGATCATTGCCTTGATTCCCTCCATGATACCGCTGTTGTTGACAGCCGCCTTCATGGGATTTTTCAGTATCCCGCTGAAGCCATCTACCATTCTTATTTTCAGTATTGCGTTCGGTATTGCCAGCGACGGCACGATGTACTTTCTTACCAAATACCGGCAAGAAGTTCGGAAATTCGGCGGCAGTATTTCTAAAACCGTTTCGTTGACGATTCAGGAAACCGGTATCAGTATGATCTACACCGCAGTTATTCTATTCAGTGGATTTTTCATTTTCTCGGCGTCCAGTTTCGGTGGAACGGCAGCGCTCGGCGTGCTCTTGTCAGCTACACTGCTGATTGCCATGTGCTCCAATCTGATTTTCTTGCCGACGCTATTGATGACATTACAGAAGCGTCTGATCACTCGTGCATTCCTCAAAGAGCCGCTGATACAGGTGTTTGATGAAGAAGAAGATGTAGAGCTGGAACACTTGCAGGTGCAACGGGAAGTATGGCAGGAATTCCAGCAGGACGATAAAGAATAGGCGTTACGAATGGTTGACGCTCGAATTATAATGATCCGAACAAGCACAATACCTTTTTTACCATGAAAGGAATTATTCTCGCCGGCGGCTCCGGCACTCGATTGCACCCGATAACGCTGGCGATGAGCAAGCAGCTAATGCCGGTCTATGATAAGCCGATGATTTATTATCCGTTGTCCACCCTGATGATGGCGGGTATTAACGAGATTCTTATCATCTCCACGCCGCACGACCTTCCGCATTTTCAGCGGCTGCTGGGCGATGGTGCAGCGTTGGGTTGTCGTTTCTCCTACGCCGAACAGGCCGTTCCCAATGGACTTGCTCAGGCGTTTGTTATTGGTGAGCAGTTCATCGGCAACGATAAAGTGGCGCTCATTCTCGGTGATAATATTTTTTACGGCACCGGACTTCAGCAGTTACTCCAACACAATGTGGATCCTGATGGGGGAATTGTTTTCGCCTATCACGTCAGCGATCCGGAACGTTATGGTGTCGTGGAATTTGACGGCCAGAACCGTGCGATATCTATCGAGGAAAAACCAGCAGTTCCGAAGTCCAATTATGCGGTTCCAGGACTTTATTTTTATAATAATTCCGTCGTAGCTATCGCTAAGTCATTACAACCCAGTGCACGTGGCGAATATGAAATCACTGACGTAAACAAGGCCTATCTAGAACAAGGCAAACTGAAGGTAGGTATCCTTGATAAAGGGACTGCCTGGCTGGATACGGGTACGTTTCAGTCGTTGATGCAAGCGTCACAATTCGTGCAGGTCATCGAAGAGCGACAAGGGTTGAAGATCGGTTGTATCGAAGAGGTGGCGTACACCATGGGCTTTATTTCCGGTGCCCAACTCAAGAAATTGGCGGAACCTTTGGTAAAGAGCGGGTACGGAAAATATTTGCTCACATTGGTCAAATAGCCCCAAATCCTCGAAATCAAGCCGATTTGGCCACTTGACCCCAATCGCATATTGTCGTAGATTTACGTTTAATTAACAGTAGGCGGCTGCCGGAATTATTCGGCGCCATAATCAGGAGAAATGAAACGTAAGATCTTAATTACCGGCGGAGCCGGATTCATCGGCAGTAGTCTGGCAGAGCGGTTGGCTTCGGATCCTGAAAATCACATTGTCATCGTCGACAATCTGCTGACTGGTTCCTACATTAAGGTACCACGCTCCGTTCATCAGAATGTAAAGTTCATCAAGGCGGATGTCAATAATTTTAATGACATCTCCACCATTTTCAATGCCTTCAATTTCGATTACGTGTTTCATTACGCGGCGGTTGTCGGCGTGAAGCGCACACTGGCTAATCCGGTGATGGTGCTGAACGACCTGAAGGGAATTGATAACGTACTCAATCTTTCTAAAAACACCGGTGTTCGTCGTGTATTCTATACGTCATCTTCCGAAGTCTATGGAGAGCCAGTGGAATATCCTCAAAACGAGCACACCACACCGTTAAACTCCCGGTTGCCGTATGCGAACGTGAAGAACGTCGGAGAGTCGTATTTACGTTCCTTCAAGCGGGAATACGATCTTGACTTCACCATCTTCCGTTTATTCAACACCTACGGACCGAAGCAGAGCACCGATTTCGTTGTTTCCCGATTTATACAAGCGGCGAAAAAAGATAAGGATATCACCATTTACGGTGACGGATCGCAGACCCGTACGTTTTGTTACATCGATGATCACCTC
>CAINVI010000015.1 GCA_903854075.1 Candidatus Pollutiaquabacter sp.
CGCAGTGCGGTGAACGCGCTGGTCGGTGACCAGGTCGCTCACGACCGAAACGATGACTTTTTTAGCTCTGAAGTCCATTAAAGAGACATAAACGCGTGAAAAAGGGAATTATTGAACTCTCCCATTGTGCGCAGTGTCTTGTAAGGGCTACAAAAATCGCGTATTTTTGTGAAAATTGACAATTCAATTATGAAAAAACAAAGTTATTCCAATCATAAAAGATTGGTTTTGTGGTTTCACGGCATCCTTTTTGGGCTTTGCCTGGCTACTTTGTTGGGATCCATCGTAAATCTCCTTGAATCAATGGATGGAGAAGGCAATCTTTACTCGGCCTCTTTACTGGTATCCTGCAGTGTGATTCTAATGATATTGTTCTTCACGGTTAGGTTTTTCGGAGTGCGACTGCAAGACCGCGTCATCCGTGCCGAAGAGAATATTCGCCATATGTCACTGACTGGCAAGCCACTGGATAATCGTCTGCATATGCATCAGATTATTGCTTTGCGCTTTGCACCGGATGACGAATTCGTCGAGCTGTGCAAATCAGCCGTAGAAAACCACCTATCACAGGAAGAAATCAAAAAATCGATCGGCCGGTGGAAAGGAGATTACCACCGAATCTAAACAGTATGACGGTTGTCATTGTTACTGAAAAATACAGGAAAGAAATTTACTACCCTAAAAATCCGAACTACCATGTTGTCTACGACTGAACAGGAACTGGAAAAGAAATTCCAGGAGCGAATTGACAAAGGAGAATCGATTGAAGCGAAAGACTGGATGCCTGAGCGCTACCGCAAACAGCTTATCCGGATGATGGGACAACACGCCCACTCCGAAGTAGTTGGTATGTTACCGGAGGGAAACTGGATTACACGTGCCCCAAGCCTTCGCCGTAAATGTGTGTTGCTGGCGAAAGTACAGGATGAAGCCGGCCATGGACTGTATATCTACAGCGGCACCGAAACGCTTGGTATTTCACGCGAGCAAATGCTTGATGAACTCTTGGCCGGTAAAGCCAAATATTCTTCCATCTTCAATTACCCTACGCTCAGCTGGGCGGATATCGGTGCAATTGGATGGTTGGTAGACGGCGCTGCCATCGTCAATCAGACGGTTTTGGCTAAAGGATCTTACGGTCCGTATGCACGTGCCATGGTAAGAATCTGTAAAGAAGAAAATTTCCACCACAAGCAAGGTTATGAGATTCTGGCTACGCTGATGAAAGGAACGCCTGAGCAACGCGCGATGGCGCAAGATTCAATCAATCGCTGGTGGTGGCCGGCACTGATGATGTTTGGCCCGTCCGACAAAGATTCACCGAACAGTGCTGAATTGCTGCGCTGGAAAGTAAAACGCTATTCCAATGATGAACTGCGTCAGCGTTTTATCGACCGCACCGTTCCGCAGGCAGAGAACATTGGCCTTACGTTGCCGGACCCTGACTTGAAATGGAACGAAGAACGTCAGCATTACGAGTTCGGCACCATCAACTGGAATGAATTCTATGAGGTCATTAACGGAAACGGTATTTGTAACAAAGATCGTTTGAAGGCCCGTCGTAAAGCGCACGAAGAAGGAGCCTGGGTTCGTGAAGCCGCCAATGCTTATGCGCGTAAGAAATCCGGCGAAACCATCGCTGCCTGATTAAAACTCCGACATCATCACCATTACTATGAAGAACGACAACTGGCCACTCTGGGAAGTTTTTACGCAGAAACGTTTCGGAGCTCCCTTCGAACATGCAGGCAATGTGCACGCTCCCGACAAAGAATTGGCGCTGATGAATGCACGTGACGTTTACTCGCGCCGTAATGAAGCCACCTGTATCTGGGTAGTTCCTTCCGATGCGATTACGTCGAGTACGCCGGAAGATATGGGACCATTCTTCGAGCCTTCAAACGATAAGATCTATCGTCATCCGAATTTCTATAAAACTCCCGGAGCTAGCTTCGAGTAAGTCTTCAATACCATCAACCATGACGAACCAAGAAGCGATTTTCGAATACTGTCTGCGTATCGGTGACACGAGTCTTATTCTCGGACAGCGGCTGGCGGAGTGGTGCGGTCACGGACCTATTTTGGAAGAAGACATCGCACTGACCAACATTTCACTGGATCTTATAGGCCAAACACGCGGATTCTACGATTATGCTTGCCAGGTGGAAAACAAGGGCCGCACTGAAGATGATTTGGCATTTCTACGGAACGATCGCGACTACCGAAATCTGCTGATGGCCGAACAACCAAATGGTGACTTCGGGCAAACCATTTTCCGACAATTCCTGATCAGCAGCTACTATACTTTATTTTTCACTGCTCTTTCAAAAAGCAACGACGAAACACTTGCTGCTTTGGCCCAGAAATCGTTGAAAGAAGTGAACTATCACCTTCGTCACAGTACCGAATGGATGCTGCGTCTGGGGAACGGAACAGAGGAGAGTGCTCGCCGCATGCGCACTGCGGTTGAAGAGCTTTGGATGTTCACCGAAGATTTTTTCGATATGAACGATGTGGACCGCATCTTATTGCAAGCCGGTATTGGTATCGATAATAGTGCCCTGCGCGCTGATTGGCTGCACTTCGCACAAGATAAAATGAAGGAAGCAGGACTGCTTATTCCTGAAAAGTCATTTGCCATCCGTGGTAGCCGGGAAGGCAAACATACCGAGCATCTTGGCCATATCCTGGCGGAAATGCAATCGCTGCACCGTGCGCATCCCGGTGCTACGTGGTAAATACACTTCGCCGCAACAGTGTCAGGTTGGCACCGCCTCTTACAGCGGATAAATCCAATCTTCACGGTATTTTATACTCCTCCAACCTTTACTTCACATGGCTGACAAAATTATTGACACCATTCATCAGCTCCTTAGCACTATTCCGGATCCCGAAATACCGGTAATTAGTATTGTGGAACTAGGTATCGTTCGCGATGTGCAGCTTAGCGACGACGGTGCTGTTACCGTCCTAATAACGCCCACTTACAGCGGTTGTCCTGCCATGATGGCTATCGAGCAGGAAATAAAGAGCACGTTACACGAACACGGCTTTGAAAACACAACGGTCAAACTGGTGTATTCGCCGGTTTGGACTACGGACTGGATTCCGGACGAAGCAAAGGAAAAACTACGTAAATACGGTATTGCTCCGCCTGCGCATTCCACCAGTGACAAATCAGTGCTTTCCTTGCACCCGCGATCGGTTGCCTGTCCGCGTTGCGGATCACTGAAGACAACGATGATTAGTCCGTTCGGCTCTACCGCCTGCAAATCCTTATACAAATGCGACACTTGTCTGGAACCGTTCGATTATTTTAAATGCCATTGAGGTTCTTTTAGATCGATACTCTCCTCCGTTCCGATTGAACTTTGCGTAAATTGCCAATTCCAATACTCCATAAACCACCGGATCCTTACCTTGTATGGAACCGGATTTTCGTAATTAGAAACTAACATATTCGCTCATGTATATCGACTATTCCACTTCAAACGGCGTCGCCTTCATCACGCTGAATCGTCCTGAAAAATTCAACAGCTTCATCCGCGAGATGTCGCTCGAGTTGCAGGCCGCATTAAAAAAGGCGAATGAAGATGCCAGTGTTCGCGCTGTATTGCTGCATGGTACCGGTAAAGCATTCTGCGCTGGACAAGATTTATCCGAGGCGATAGATCCATCAGGTCCGGGCATCACCCGAATTGTAGAAGAGCATTACAATCCGATTATTCGTCTGATGCGGAATCTGGAGAAGCCGGTAATTGCAGCCGTGAACGGCGTGGCAGCCGGCGCCGGTGCCAACATCGCTTTGGCAGCGGATCTGATAGTCGCCGGAAAAAGTGCAACCTTTATCCAGGCGTTCAGTAAGATCGGACTGATTCCGGACAGCGGCGGCACGTTTTTTCTTCCTCGGCTGATCGGTTTACAACGTGCAGCGGCATTAATGTTCACGGCCGAGAAAGTAGGCGCCGAAGAGGCACGCGACATGGGCATGATCTATAAAGTGTACGACGATGAAGAATTGCTGCGTCATGCAACGGCGTTGGCCGAGCAACTGGCGCAATTGCCAACACGCGGATTGTGGCTCACCAAGAAACTTTTAAACGCCTCTATGACCAATAGTTTAGACGAGCAGCTGAGATTAGAGGGCGAGGTGCAGACGGAAGCAGGCGCCACGGAAGATCACCGCGAAGGCGTGAAAGCTTTTCTCGAGAAAAGGAAACCAATTTTCTATGGACGATAACAAAAAAGCCCCGCGATTGCGGGGCTTTTCTTTTGATGCTGAAGATCTATTACTTGATCTTTGCAGCCAATTCGATTCCTGCCTTGAACTTCGCTACTTTCTTAGCGGCGATCTTGATAGGCTTTCCGGTCTGCGGGTTGCGACCGTTACGGGCAGCACGCTTGGAAACGGTAAACGTACCGAATCCGACCAAAGCAACGCGCTCACCTTTTCTCAAAGACTTGGTGGTTACATTCATAAAAGCTTCCAAAGCACGAGTAGCATCTGCTTTCGTGATCTTTGCTTCGGTGGAGATAGCTTCAACCAATTCAGCTTTGTTCATTTTGTAGAGGGTTTTAGATTTGTATGCGCCAAAAATAACGGCACAGATATCCGAGTGCAAACAAAGTAGTCAGGAATGTTGATAAAAGTGTCTGTTTGTTGAAAACTTGGCATTCGACACAAGTCTTGTTGATTGCGCTTGAAAAGATTACACCAGCTAAATGAAACAACTTGAAATTCCATCGTAGATAAACCGGATCGTTCACCAACCCGACCACTTGCGCTCGCCGAAAATGCCCAGCGGCTTGGGCGATGTTCTTTTCGTCAAACCATACTCGTCGACGGAGTGGTGCCGGATAAACTCGAGTGCCGCATTCACGTCATCGGTAATGATGAGATGATCGAGATCTTCCGGAACAATCGTTTTTTCCTGCTTCATTTTTTCCAATTGCTCACAAAGCGGTTTCCAATATTCACTACCCATCACAACAACCGGAAAATGAGAAATCTTGCCGGTTTGAATCAAGGTTAGCGTTTCAAAAAGTTCATCGAGGGTGCCGAATCCGCCGGGTAGCACCACGAAGGCGTAAGAGTATTTCAATAACAATACTTTTCGGACAAAGAAATGATCGAGCATAACGAACTTGTCCAGATAAGGATTTGGATGTTGTTCTTTAGGGATTGTTATGTTGCAACCAACCGATTTACCATTGACATCACGAGCACCTCGATTCGCTGCCTCCATAATTCCAGGTCCACCACCAGTCATAACAACGAAACCCATTTTGGAAAGTTCGGCACCCATACGTCTAGCGAGCTGATAGTACATATGATCTTCGTTGAAACGAGCAGAACCAAAAACAGTCACGCAAGGTCCGAGGAAGTGTAACGCGCGAAATCCTTTAATAAACTCCCGCATCACTTTCAGCGTAAAAATGAATTCTGTCACGCGCGAATGCGGACCTTGAACAAAAAAGCGTTCCTGCCCTGGCCGGCCTGAACCATCTGGTGATAGAGGTGCTGTCATACTGTAAAAAACAGGGTCAAAATAAATAAAATACCGCCAGGAAAAGGAGTCGGATGCGCTACAAAATCGTATCTTTGATTTCCTATGGAACGGTTCGTCGTATCAGCCAGAAAATACCGTCCGGTCACCTTTGACACGGTGGTCGGTCAGCCGCATATTACGCAGACCCTGAAGAACGCCATCAAGAATAACCACTTGGCACAAGCGTTTCTTTTTACGGGTCCACGTGGTGTGGGAAAGACGACCACGGCTCGTATTCTGGCAAAAACCATCAACTGTACCAACCAATCGGCAGATATCGAGGCCTGCGACAAATGCGACTCTTGCACCGCGTTCAACTCGGGTCACTCGCTGAATATTTATGAATTAGACGCCGCGTCCAACAATTCGGTGGAGGATATTCGCGCCTTGGTCGAGCAAGTGCGCTACGCGCCGCAAATGGGTCGCTATAAAGTGTACATCATCGACGAGGTACACATGCTCAGCACCAACGCCTTCAATGCGTTCCTGAAGACGCTGGAAGAGCCGCCGCCCTATGCGGTTTTTATTCTGGCGACTACAGAAAAACACAAGATCATTCCAACCATCCTGTCGCGTTGCCAGATCTTCGACTTCAACCGTATTTCGGTCGACGATATTGCAGGACATTTGGCTAAGATTGCTGTCAAGGAAAACGTAACGGCGGAAGAAGATGCATTGCATGTGATTGCGCAGAAATCAGACGGCGCCTTGCGTGATGCTTTGTCGATGTTTGATCAACTCGTGAGCTTTGCCGGCAACAACGTCACCTACAAAGCAGCGATCGACAATCTCAACATTCTCGATTACGATTATTATTTCCGGATTACGGAAAATATCATTGCAGGTAATACTGCCGCCGTATTGCTGGCCTTTGACGAAATTCTTTCGAATGGCTTTGATGCACACCACTTCCTGACCGGCATGGCCGCTCATATTCGCGACCTGATGGTTTGCAAAGATGAAGCGACCGTAACCTTGCTGGAAGTGAGTCCATCGGTACGTGAACGCTTTAAAATCCAGGCGCGGGAATGTCCGGCGAATTGGCTGCTGGAATTGCTCGAACTTACACACAG